>NZ_LEKI01000097.1:0-22271 GCF_001029525.1 Nocardiopsis sp. RV163
GCCGTGGCTGACCCTCATCGGCCTGCGCCTGGTCTACGAGCGCAACGTCGGCTGGTGCGGGCCCGGGGGCCCCTGCGGCGGCTGAGCTGGTCCGTGCACTTACAACCCCGTCGAGAAGCTCTCACTGCGCGCCGCGAGCCGGTCGCGCATCCGGACGGCCTCGGCCAGCGGCAGCCCGACCACCCGGGTGTCCGCGGTGCTGGCGGCGGTGCGCACCTGCACGGTGGCGATGCCCAGGGCCTGTTCGAGGAGGTCGGCGGTGACGTCCACGACCTGCATCCGGCCGTAGGGGATGAGCACGAGCTGCCTCACGAACACCCCGTAGGTGAGGTAGAGCTCCTCGTCGGCCTCCGCGTAGCCCCACGACCGGCGGAAGAGTCCGGCCAGGACCCAGCCCGCGGCCAGGACCGCCGCGGCCAGCACCGCCCAGGCGGCGGCCCAGGGCCAGGAGGCCCGCACGGACAACAGCACGGCGCCCCCGCTCCCGGCGATCAGGCACAGCGCGCCCACCACGATCCGGCGGTACCAGGCCAGGGCGGGCGACACACGGCTCCAGGAGGCGTCCCCGGGCGGCGCGAACGCCTCTTCGAGCGGCCTGGAGGGCCCGGGCGGCGGTGTCGTGTCACTGGTCTCCACGGAGCCAGTCAACCATCCGGGGGCAAGCACCGGCAGACCGACGCGGCGCGCAGGCGAATTCGGACGAAAGACCCCGGGAAGTCAGAACCGGGCGCCGTCCTGCGGATCGTCGTCCTCCGGGACCCGGCAGGCGTGCTCCAGGTACAGGGCGGCGGCCAGCAGCAGCCCCGAAGACAGGGCCGTGCCCAGCGCGGTGAGGAACACCTCGCGGTGCACGGGCAGCACCAGCGTGTCCGACACCGACAGCGCCATCCCCGCGAAGAAGCCCAGCGCCAGGGACGCGAACAGCGCGCTGGCCTTGGCCAGGGCGACCAGGCGGGCCGCGCTGAGCGGCTGCATCGGCTCGGTTCCCGGCTCCCGCCGGATGCGCCTGCGGGTCCGCCGCGCCGTGTAGCCCTCGGTGACCGCGAGCAGCAGCAGGGTCGGGATCGCCGACCACGGCAGCAGCGGCAGCCCCGGCAGGGAGTTGGCGATCAGCACCCCCGCGAGGGCGCCGACCACCGCCAGCAGGGACGGCACCCGCCACCCGGTGGGGCGCATCCGCCCCTCCCCGTCCCGGGACATCAGGCCCGCCCCGGCAGACGCAACCGCAGGTCGTCGCGACGGCGCAGCCCCTGCTCGCCGCAGGCCTCCAGCAGATCGGCGACCGGTCCCCGGCCGGGCAGACGCGCCCCGGGGTCGGCGTCCAGCCAGGGCCGGAGCACGAACCCCCGCTCGTGGGCGCGCGGGTGGGGCAGGGTCAATTCCGGGTCGTCGTCGCGCACGTCCCCGAACGCGATGACGTCCACGTCCAGCGTGCGCGGCCCCCACCGGACCTCGCGGACGCGGTCGAAGGCGCGCTCGGCCGCGCGGGCGCGCTCCAGCAGGGAGCGGGGCGGGCCGTCGGTGTCCACGACCAGGACCGCGTTGAGGAAGGCGCCCTGTTCGGGGCCGCCCACCGGCTCGGTCTCGTAGACGGGGGACACCGCCACCGGGACGGGCGCGTCCGCGCCGCCCAGCAGCGTGTCCACGGCCCCCTGGAGGGTCGCCGCCCGGTCCCCGAGGTTGGAGCCCAGGGAGAGCACGGCGCGCCGCCTGGCGGGGTCCTGCGCGCCTCCCGGGTCCCGGGCGTCCCCGAGATCGCCGGGTTCGCGCCGCGTCCGGTCCCGGACCACGGTTACGGCCACGTCGGCGAACTCGTGCTCGATGGGCGCGGACGGCTTGTGCACCGTCACCTCCGCCCGCTCGACCAGCGGTTCGGCCAGGCACTCCCGGGCCAGCCGCTCGGCGAGCGTCTCGATCAGGTTGACCGGCTCCCCGGTCACGATCGCGACCAGCCGGTCGGCGAGCAGGCCGTAGTGGACGGTGTCGCCCACGTCGTCGGAGGCCGCCGCCGGGGCTGTGTCCAGGTACAGCACCGCGTCGACCACGAAGTCCTGGCCCTCCCGGCGCTCGAAGTCGAACACGCCGTGGTGGCCGCGGGCCCGCAGTCCGCGGAGGGCGACGCGATCGGGCATCAGGCCTCGACCTCTCCCTCGTCCTCGTCCTCCTCCATGAGCACGGGCGAGGCGTGGTGCGACCACAGCCGCCACCCCTGGTCGGTGTCCACGAACAGGTTGGTGGTCACCACCTGGCCGCCCGCGACGAAGCCGGGACTGTCCTCCTCTGCCGTCAGCACGTTCTCCTCGCACGTGACCATGGCGATGTCGCCGCCGACCCCGATGTGGGTCTCGGTGAGCACGTACTGGATGTAGGTGACGTTGGCCATGATCAGCGACCAGGCGCGCATGATCTCGGTGCGCCCGCGCAGCAGCGGCCAGCCGGGGTTCACGCACACCAGGTCGGGTGCCTCGTGCTCCTCCGCCCAGACACTGCGCATCAGGTCGATGTCGCCGTTCTCGATGGCGCTGTAGAACTGCGCGTTGGCCTCGGCCACGCGCTCCATGACCTCCTGGCGGGACTTCACAGGCTGCCCTCCAGCGGCTCGGCGCGTCCGTCGTCCAAACGGGCGCCGCCGTCGGACCAGGCGGCCGCCACGCGGACGGCGTCGGCGCTGGGACGGACGTCGTGCACCCGCACTGCCCACGCCCCCCTGTCCGCGGACAGGGTGGTGACGGCCGCGGTGGCGGCGTCGCACTCGGTGAAGGGGCGGTCCTCGCCCTTGGCGTCGCCGAGCAGGCGGCTCAGGAAGCGCTTGCGCGATCCGGCCACCAGCACGGGGCGCCCCAGTTCGTGGAAGCGCTCCAGCTCGTGCAGCAGCGCCCAGTTGTGCGCCTGCTCGGGGCGCTTGGAGAATCCCAACCCGGGGTCCAGAACGATCTGGCCGGGGTCGACACCTGCACTGATCATGGCCTCCATACGGTCGCGGAGCTCATCGAGGACCTCCTGGACGACATCCGTGTACACGGCACGGCTCTGCATGTCATGACTATGCCCACGCCAGTGCATCAGCACGTAGGCAACGCCGGAAGACGCCACGAGGCGGGCCATGGCCGGGTCGGCGAGCCCGCCGCTGACGTCGTTGACCAGAACGGCTCCGGCCTCCACGGCCTTCTCGGCGATCTCGGCGCGCATGGTGTCGACGCTGACGGCGACGCCCCGCGCGGAGAGCTCCCGCACGACCGGTTCGACCCTGCGCAGCTCCTCTGCGGCGGAGACGCGCTGCGCGCCGGGACGGGTGGACTCACCGCCCACGTCGACCAGGTCCGCGCCCTCCTCGACCAGGCGCAGCCCGTGTTCGATCGCCCTGTCGGGATCGAACCACTCGCCGCCGTCGGAGAAGGAGTCGGGGGTGACGTTCACGACCCCCATGACCAGGCACCGCCCGAGGTCGGGCAGGCCCGGAAGTGTGTGTTTCGGCCCCATAAGGATCACCCTACGCGTACGCCGGGAAACCGGAGGCGCGCGCCCGGGGCTTGTGCCCGACCGAGGAGGCGCGAAACCCTCCCCGGCGACCGAGGTCTCCGGGGAGGGTTCACGGGAAGGGCACCCGGGTTCTGCTCTTCGAGCCGGCCTCGACTCGCGGGGGTCGGACGGGGTTCCTGTCCTGCGGGCGCCCGAGCGCAAGAAGGGCCGCGCGCAGCGTCCGCTGGGGGCGGTGGCGGGCGACGGGCGGGGACGAAGCGGAGCGGAGGTCGCGGAAAACGCTGCCTAGCGCTGGCTCAGGATCAGGCTCATCGCCTCGGAGCGGGTCCGGTCGCTGCTGCGGAAGATCCCCCGCACCGCCGAGGTGACGGTCTTGGCCCCGGGCTTGCGCACCCCGCGCATGGTCATGCACAGGTGCTCGGCCTCGACCACGACGATCACCCCGCGCGGCTGGAGGAACTCCATGATCGCGTCCGACACCTGGCCGGTGAGCCGCTCCTGCACCTGCGGGCGGCGCGCGTACACGTCCACCAGGCGGGCGAGCTTGCTCAGGCCGGTGATGCGGCCGTCCGCGCCGGGGATGTAGCCCACGTGCGCCACCCCGTAGAACGGCACCAGGTGGTGCTCGCAGGTGGAGTAGAGCTCGATGTCCTTGACCAGGACCATCTCCTCGTGGTCGGCCTCGAACACGGTGGTGAGCACGTCCCCGGGCTTCTGCCCCAGCCCGGCGAACTGCTCCTCGTAGGCCCTGGCCACCCGTTCGGGCGTCTTGACCAGGCCGTCGCGGTCGGGGTCCTCACCGATGGCGAGCAGGATCTCGCGGACGGCGCGCTCGATGCGCAGACGGTCCACGGACCTGGGCGGCAGCTCCTCGGACGCGCTCACGACTCGTCCCCCTCGTTCTCGGCGGACGGGCCCGGGAGCTGTCCGTTGGCCGACGGGCCCGGGACCGCCTGGGGGTCCTGGACGTCCGTGGAGCCCCGCACCGCGTCGGCGCCCGGGACCTCGGCGCCGTTGAGCACGGACAGCTCCTTCTTGGAGCGCACGGGGGGCCGCTCCGAGGGCTGGCGCTTGCCGTAACCCGTGTAGGAGCCTCGGGAGGGGCGCTTGACCACCGGCGCGAAGATCTCCAGCACCTGGGCCTTGGACAGGGTCTCCTTCTCCAACAGCGCCACGACCAGGTCGTCCAGGACGTCCCGGTACTCGACGAGGACCTCGTAGGCCTCGTCGTGCGCGGACTCGATGAGGCGGCGCACCTCCTCGTCGATGATGGAGGCGATCTCCTCGGAGTACTCGCGGGCGTGCGACATCTCCCGGCCCAGGAAGGGCTCGGTGTTGCCGGAGCCGAACTTGCGGGCGCCCAGGCGCTCGCTCATGCCGTACTCGGTGACCATGTTGCGGGCGAGGTTGGTGGCCTTGTCGATGTCGTTGCCCGCGCCGGTGGTGGGCTCGTGGAAGACGAGCTCCTCCGCGGCGCGGCCGCCGAGCATCATCGCGAGCTGGTCCATCATCTGCGAGCGCGAGGTGAGGAACTTGTCCTCCGTGGGCACCGACATCGTGTAGCCCAGGGCCCGGCCGCGCGGCAGGATGGTGATCTTGTGCACCGGGTCGGAGTTGGGCAGCGCGTGGCCCACCAGGGCGTGGCCGCCCTCGTGGTAGGCGATGACCTTCTTCTCCCGGTCGGACATCACCCGGGTCTTGCGCTCGGGACCGGCCATGACCCGCTCGATCGCCTCCTCCAGGACGGCGTGGGTGATGACCTTCCGGTCGGCGCGGGCGGACAGCAGGGCGCCCTCGTTGATGACGTTGGCCAGGTCGGCGCCGGTCATCCCGGCGGTCTGGCGGGCGATGACGTTGAAGTCGACGTCGTCCGCCATGGGCTTGCCCTTGGCGTGGACCTTGAGGATGTCGCGGCGGCCGTCCATGTCCGGGCGGTCCACGACGACCTGCCGGTCGAAGCGGCCGGGGCGCAGCAGCGCCGGGTCGAGGATGTCGGGCCGGTTGGTGGCGGCGATGAGGATGACGCCGCCCTTGACGTCGAAGCCGTCCATCTCGACCAGCATCTGGTTGAGGGTCTGCTCGCGCTCGTCGTGCCCGCCGCCCATGCCGGCGCCGCGGTGGCGGCCGACGGCGTCGATCTCGTCGATGAAGATGATCGCGGGGGCGTTGGCCTTGGCCTGCTCGAACAGGTCGCGCACGCGGGAGGCGCCCACACCGACGAACATCTCGACGAAGTCCGAGCCGGAGATGGAGTAGAACGGGACCCCGGCCTCGCCTGCGACGGCGCGTGCCAGCAGGGTCTTACCGGTTCCGGGCGGGCCCATCAGGAGCACGCCCTTGGGGATCTTGGCACCCATCGCCTGGAACTTGGCCGGGTTCTGGAGGAACTCCTTGATCTCGTGGAGCTCCTCGATGGCCTCGTCGGCCCCGGCGACGTCGGTGAAGGTGTTCTTGGGCGTGTCCTTGGTGATGAGCTTGGCCTTGGACTTGCCGAAGTTCATCACGCGCGAGCCGCCGCCCTGCATCTGGCTGAAGATGAACCAGAAGATGACGATGATGATGACCAGCGGCAGCAGGCTGAACAGCGCGGTGGTCCACACCGGCGTGGTGGCGACCGAGACCTCGTAGGACTCCAGGTTGGAGCCCTCGCTGTCCAGGGAGGTCTGGAGCATCTCCGCGAGCTGGAGGCCCTGGCCCTCGACCCAGTACGCCTCGTAGATCTCGTCGTCCACGGTGGTCAGCACGATGCGCTGGTCGCGGTCGACGATCTCGGCGTTGTCCACCTCGTCCCGCTCGATGAGCTGGTGGACGGTCGAGATGTCGGTCTCGGTGGGCTGGGGGCCTCCGCCGACGTCGAACACGCGGAAGCCGATGATGAGCATGAGGCCGACGGCCAGGATCCAGATCCACGGACCGCGGAAAAAACGCTTCAGATTCATGTGAGCGGAACCCTGTCGGGTCCGTCCCTCCTGACCAGGCCGCCCCGCCCCAGAGGAGTTTCCGAAGCAGGACCTATCGGACACGTGGTTCCCCGGAACATCGCCGGGATATTCGACGGTACACCTCGCCCCCGAGGACGGGCACGCCCGCACGGATCGACCGGACGGGAACCGTCATGAAAGCAACGACGACACCCCACCGCGTTGTTCCCGTGGCACCCCCCACAGGCTCCGCACGGGTCCGGTGCGAGCCCGTACGGAGTCCGCGGCGGGCCGGGCGCCCCGGGGTCGTGTTCCTCGGATCACTTCGGTGCCGCCCGCCGCCCTCAACGGGGGGTCTTGGGCTCCGGTGCTTCCGCGGGCGCCGGGCCGCCCCTCGCCGCGCCGGTTTCCGCCCGCGGAGCCGACCGGGCCGACCCGCGCGAACCGTCTCGCGGGAGGCGGCCCGGACGGCCGCCCGCGTCACCGGCCTCTCAGGTCAGCACACCTAGTCCTCGTAGACGTGCGGGGCGAGGGTGCCGATGAAGGGCAGGTTGCGGTACTTCTCGGCGTAGTCGAGGCCGTAGCCGACGATGAACTCGTTGGGCAGGTCGAAGCCGACGTACTCCACGTGCAGGTCCACGTCGAAGGCCAGCGGCTTGCGGACCATGGTGCAGACCTCCACCGAGCGGGGCCCGCGCGACTTCAGGTTGCCGATCAGCCACGACAGGGTCAGACCGGAGTCGATGACGTCCTCGACGATGAGGACGTCGCGGTCCTTGATGTCGGTCTCCAGGTCCTTGAGGATGCGGACCACCCCGGAGGAGGTGGTTCCAGCCCCGTAGGAGGAGACCGCCATCCAGTCCATGGAGACCGGGGTGCGCAGCACCCGGGCGAGGTCCGCCATCACCATCACCGCGCCCTTGAGCACACCGACGATGAGCAGGTCCCTGCCCGCGTAGTCGGCGTCGATGCGCGCGCCGATCTCCTCCAGGCGGGTCTTGATCTCTTCCTCGGTGACCAGGACCTTCTCCAGGTCCCGGCCCATGTCTTTGGCGTCCACGCTGATGTCCTCGCTGCTGGGTTCCCCGTTTGCGGCAACCAGGATAAACGTGTCGAACGCGGCGGCGGAGCCGGACCGGACCGCCCTCCCCCTGCGGCGGCGCGCCGCGGAGGGCGGACACGCCGGGCACGGCAGGACCTCAGACCTCGAAACGGACACGGCCCTCGGCACGGCGGCCCCGGACGCCCCCGGGCAGGTCGATGTGGGCCTGGCCACGCCACTCGGTGACCAGCCGGTCCAGTTCGCGCACGTGCCGGGCGGTCAGCGCGCCGGCCGGACAGCCCGCGGCGAGCGCTGCGCGTCGCAGCACCCGGGTGCGCAGGGACTCGGGCGCCCGCTCCAGCGGTGCCACCGCCAGCACGGGCCCGACCGGGCGCGCGTCCCGCCCGTCCCCGTCACCCGGGCCGGACGCCTCCTCGAACAGGCCGTCGGAGAGCAGGTCCAGGGTGTCGGCGTCCGCGCGCAGCATGCCCGCGGTGCGGGCGAGCGCGGCGGCGATCCCCGGGCCCAGCGCGCGCTCCAGGGCGGGCAGCGCCTCGTGGCGCACCCGCGACCGGGCGAAGCGGGGGTCGAGGTTGTGCGGGTCCTCCCACGCGTCCAGGCCCATCCGGGCACAGGCCTCGCGCACGGTGGCCCGGTCCAGGTCCAGCAGGGGGCGCAGATGGTGGCCGGCGCGCGGCGCCATGCCCGCCAGCGAGCGGGCCCCGGAGCCGCGGGCCAGGCCGAGCAGGACCGTCTCGGCCTGGTCGTCGAGGGTGTGGCCGAGCAGCACAGCGGCGGGGGCGCGGTCGGCGACCGCGCCGTCCAGCGCCTCGTAGCGGGCGCGCCGGGCCGACGCCTCGGGCCCGCCCGGTCCGGACACCCGCACCGTCCGGACAAGGACGGGATCGAGTCCGAGCCCGGCCAGGACCTTGGCCACGTCCTCGGCGCGCCGGTCCGAGCCCTCCTGGAGCCCGTGGTCGACGGTCACCGCCCCAGCGGCCCGGCCGACGCGGGGGGCCTCGAAGGCCACCGCGCCCGCCAGCGCCAGGGAGTCGGCGCCGCCGCTGCACGCCACGAGCGCCGTGGCGTCGGCGGGAAGGTCGCGCAGCACCCGCCGGACCGCCGAGCGCACGGCGGCGACGGCGGGGTGCGGACCGCTCACTCGCTGACGGCGGCCGGGCGCACGACCCGGTCCACCCAGGCGGTGGGGTTGCGGATCTCCGCCAGGGTGGGCAGGGTCTCGGGCGAGGTCCACACCCGGTTGAACTCGGTCATGCCGACCTCGCCCACCACGGCGCGGACGAAGGCGGCGCCCTCCTCGTACTGGCGCATCTTCATGTCCATGCCCAGCAACTGGCGCATGATCCGGTCGATCGGGTTGGCGGACTCGCGGCGCTTCTGGAAGCGGGCGCGGATGGTCGCGACGCTGGGCACCACCTCGGGGCCGACGGCGTCCATGACGAAGTCGCCGTGTCCCTCGGCCAGACTCATGACCGCGGTGACCCGGTCCATGATCTCGCTCTGCTCAGGGCTCTGGATGGCGGTGATGAGATTGCTCTCGCCCCCGCCCCGGACGGCGTCGGCGACGGCCTCGCCCGCGGCGCGCAGCCTGCCGATGAGGTCGCCCGCGTTCATCTCCGAAGACAGGAGCAGCTCCTGCATGAGCTCCTGGACGTGGCCGCGCAGCCACGGCGTGGCCGTGAACTGCATGCGGTGGGTCTCCTCGTGCAGGCACACCCACAGGCGGAAGTCCCGGGGGTCGACGTCCATCTCGCGTTCGGCGTTGACGATGTTGGGCGCCACCAGAGTCAGACGGCCGGTGGGCAGGGTGCCGTCGGGGTCCGGCGGCAGGAAGAGCTCGTACTGGCCGAGGACCTTCCCCGCCAGGTAGGAGAGCACCGCTCCGAGCTGCACCCCGGTGATACGGGAGCCGACCGCGCTGGTCAGGTTCCCGGCCGGGCTGTTGTTGAGCCGGTCGGCGCCCATCTGTTGGAGTACGGGTTCGATGACCACTCGGAACCCGTCGACGTTGGCTCGGATCCAGCCGGGGCGGTCCACGATGACCGCGGGGCCCGCTGGTTCGAGGGGGTTCATGCCGGTGAATTCGCGCACGTGTCCGGCCGCCACGGTGGAGAGCTCCCGCAACTGCGCGACGGCCTGCCGCGCGTCGGGAAGGTCCACCTGCGGGCCCGGTCGCACGAGGCGGACACCGGTGTTCACGGCTACGTCCCAGTCGATCACAGTCACACCGCCAGCCTACCCGCGAGGCGCGGGACGGCACGGGGATCAGGGCGGGAATTCCGGGTACCGCCCGGGATGACCCTGAGGACTGCCGGTTTCCCCGGTTCCTCCTGTCACCGGGCGGTTCCGCGCCGCCGCCGGGCCGCGCGTACGGGGGCGCGCTCGCGTGGTGAGCCGGTCAGGAGCAGCCGCACTGGCTGAGGGCGGCGGCCAAGGGGTCCAGCCGGGGGCCGACGGCAGCGGGATGGTTGGCCATGAAGGCGAACAGGAACACGTTGCCCTCCTGGTCGTGGATGGTCCCGGCCAGGGTGCTCACCCCGTTCAGGGTGCCGGTCTTGCCGCGCACCAGCCCCGCGCCCTCGCGGGCCGTGGAGTGGACCGAGTAGCGGCCCCCGCTGGCCAGGGTGCCCGTGGAGTTGGCCGTCGGCAGCCCGGTGACCGCGGCGTTGAGGTCTGGGCGGTCACCGCTCGCGGCCAGCCGCAGCAGCTCCACCAGGGCCCGGGACGTGATCCTGTTCTCTGTGCTCAGGCCGCTGTTGTCCGACAGTCGGACGCCCTCCACGCCCAGGCTCTCCATCACCCGGTGTGTGGCCGCCGCGGCGCCGTCGAAGGAGGGCTCCCGGCCCAGGCCGATCGCGGTGACCCTCCCCAGCGCCTCGGCCATGTTGTTGTCGCTGGCCAGCATCATGTGCTCGACCAGGGCCGACATCGGGGGCGAGTCGACGCTGGCGACGGGCTCCCCGGAGGCCCGCTCCTCGGTGGGGGAGCCCTCGACCGTGATCCCCGCCTCCTCCAACTGTTCGGCGAAGGCCTCGGCCGCGGACAGGGGCGGGTCCGGCACGCGCGACCCGTAGCCGCTGGCCTCGGTGGAGAACCTCCCGGAGTCGATCATCAGCGCGTGCACCGTGGCGGTGCTGCCCTCGGTGACGTAGTTGGGCTTCCAGCCGGGACCGGTGTCCGGACCGGTGAACAGCGAGTCGTCGTAGCCGAGGGAGACCGTGTCGACATCCTCCGCGCCCAGGGCCCGCGCCGTGCGCTCGGCCAGCTCATCCAGGGTCGCTACCTGCGGGTAAGCTGCGGAGTCGGCGGTCGTGGTCAGGGTGACGTCGCCCTCTCCGCGCAGCACAACGCGGTCCTGTCCGGGGACCAGGTAGGCCTCGGTGCTCAGCACGTGGTCGGGTCCGACGGTGTCCAGTACGGCCACGGCCGTGGCGATCTTCGTGGTCGAGGCCGGGGTGACGGGGGCGTCCGGGCCCAGCTCGAAGAGCGTCTCACCGGTGGCGGCGTCCACGACGAAACCGGAGAGGCCCTCCTCGATCCCGGAATCCGACATGGGATCATCGAGGATGTCCGCGATCCGTTCCGGGTCCGCCGGAGTCGAGGCCGCGGGTTGCGCCGCCGCCACGCCCTCGGCGTCCGTGACCGGGTTGGGCGCCGCGGGAAGGGGACGCGCCCCGATCACGTCGAGGGCGACAAACCCGGCGATCAGCACGAATATGTTGAGCAGGGCCAGCGCGAGGAGCGCCTCGCCTCGTACCCGTCGCACTCGGGGGCACCTGCCCTTCCTTCGGTGTAGCGGCCTGACGTTGTAGTTATACGGCGACATTAGTCGCATTGGGAGCCGAGATCAGCATGGAATTCGACGTTACGATCGAGATCCCCAAGGGGGAGCGCAACAAGTACGAGGTGGACCACGAGACCGGTCGTATCCGTCTCGACCGCATGCTGTTCACCTCCACGACCTACCCCGCCGACTACGGGTTCGTCGAGGGGACCCTCGGCGAGGACGGCGACCCCCTGGACGCCCTCGTCCTGCTCAAGGCCCCGACGTTCCCGGGCTGCCTGATCCGGGCCCGCGCCATCGGCATGTTCCGCATGCGCGACGAAGCGGGAGGCGACGACAAGCTGCTCTGCGTCCCCGCGACGGACCCGCGCCAGGAGCACCTGCGTGACATTCACCACGTGAACGAGTTCGAGCGCCTGGAGATCGAGCACTTCTTCACGGTCTACAAGGACCTGGAGCCGGGCAAGTCCGTGGAGGGCGCCACCTGGGTCGGCCGCCACGAGGCCGAGCAGGAGATCGTGGCCTCGGTCAAGCGCGCCGAGGAGGCGGGCGTGCACGGCGACGCCTCGCACATCTCCGAGGTCAAGGAAAGCTAGTCGGCTCCCGAGCACACGTGTCACGGTGTCGCCGCGACGGCCCGGCGGAGGACTCCCCGCCGGGCCGCGCCGTGTCCGGGCGGCGCCCTCAGCGCTGGCTGCGCGAGGCGACCGCCCCGGGGCCAGGGAAGGGCTCGTGCGCGGAGTCCGTGGTGAGCACGTAGCCCGCCAGCACGATCAGCAGCAGTGCGCACAGCAGCGCCAGGGCTACGGGCAGCAGGGAGGCCATGCCTCGGGTCATCAGCGGGTCGCCCGGCGCTTTGGGGAAGCCCTCCCGGTCGAAGCGGTCGGCGCGCACGGCCACGTGCGTGCGGTAACCGTCGAGTTCGGGGCCGACCATGCCGTTGAGCACGCGTGTCGGGACCAGCGCGGTGTTCTCCGGCAGCCCCAGCTCGTCCGGGGCTCCGGCCCGCGGACCGCCGGCCCGGTGGCGGGTGCACTCGGCCTCGGCCAGCGCGTGCAGCCACTCCCCCAGCCGGTCGGCGTCGGCGAGGCGCCCGATGTGCGCGCGGGCGACGATCAGCGTGTCCCTGAGCACCACGTGCGCGGCGTCGCGGTCGCGCAGGACCAGGATGCAGCGCCGGTACAGCTCCGCCCCGTACGCGTCGAGAAGCCTGGCGTAGGCGTCCTCCGGCGGAGTACGGCCGGAGCGCAGGGTGTGGAGAAGATCCCGGTCCGTCATAGACCAAGAATCTACGCCGCGCGCGGCACGGTGCTCACCGCTTTGTCGAAAGAGCGTCCGGCGGCGCGGCGCGGGCGGGCCCCGGGGCCGCGCGGGCGGCTCAGCCCCCCTCCGGAGGTCGGCGCGGGTCCGCGCCCCGCGGGGAGCCCGGCGGCGGCGCGGCCGGTCCTGCGGCGCGGGCGCGCAGCCACAGCAGCACGAAGGTGAGCGCGGTCAGGACGGCGACGAGCAGGGCCTCCCCCGGTCCGAGGAAGCCGAGCGCCATCACCCAGGCGGCCGCGACGACCAGCGCGCGCACCAGGACGCGCGCCCACAGTCCCGGCGCCTCGGTGCTCAACTGCGCCTTCCGGGGACGGATGCCATAACGGCCGCTCCTGTCACTACGGCTGGGGAATGGAGCCTTTTCCGGCGGTGGCCGCACACCGTACTCGGGTTCCACATGTCACCACCACGGAGCGCCGCCCGCAACACGCCCCGCGAACGCCGGGGTGAGGAGGACGACACGCGCGGCCGCAGCACCGCCGCTTGACTCCTCCCGGCCTTTGCTGGTCTCCTTGCAAGCATGTATCCGCGCACGCGCACCGACGCCATGGCTCGTACGGCCCCCGGGGCCTCCTGCCACCTGGCCCGTGCGGCGTGTCCGTGTTGTCGTCGCTGAGTCGTCGCCGAGGCGTCCTCGTACGCCGCCGACCGACCGCGTGCCCCTCCGCGCACCCCAGTCCATCGTGGACGCCGGGCGCTGGGCACCTCCCAGCAGGGTGATCTCCGTCTCCGCGTGAACCCGCGGGGACGTTCCCCCTGCCGCCCCGGCGCACCGGGGCTTCCAGACGACATCCGCGCGCTCCCGTTCCCGGGGCGCGCACACGTGAAGGATCCTCTCACGATGCCCCAGCGCACTCTCTCCGGCACTGCCGTACTCCCCGCTCCCCACAACGTCGCCGCACCGGCCGCCGCCGCACCGGCCCCGTCGTCCGCTCCCGCCCCCAGGAGCGCGTCCGTCTCCCCGGAGGGGATCGGCGACGTGGTGGACGCCGGACGCCGCTCCGGCTACGCCCACCTGGGCGGGCGCAGCATGCCGACCCTCGGCCGCCTGGTGGCCGCCGCCCGGGGCGCCGCCGCCTCCCTGAGCGGGACCGCGCTGCGGCCGTCCCGGCGGGGACGCTGGCAGCCCGCCCCGCGCGCGGCCCGGCGCCGGGCGGGCGGCAGGCTCCGCGTGACCGCGGTGGCCCTCGAACCCGACGGCTTCGTGTCCGGACCCGCCCCTCACCCGTCCCGACGGCACGGCATGGAGGTGCTGTACCTGGTCAGCGGGCGCGCCCACCTGATCGCCTCCGCCGCGGACGGGCAGGTGCGCTCGGCGTCGGAGCTGTCCGCCGGCCGGGCCCGGGTCGTGGGCTCGGCCGGGGGCGGCGGCCACCACCTCGTGAACACCGGCGACGAGGTGGCCGTGGTGGTCCGGGTGACCGCCTGAACGGGCGCACGGGCACACGACCTCAATCACCGCCGCCCCGGTCGGCCGCCGACGCGCGCAGGGCGGCGTCGACCGCCTCGACCGATCTGAGGACGGCGGCCATGCGCTGTCCCTCCGCGAGGTAGGCGTTCATGACCTGCTCGAGGGCGTGCGGCGGCATGTGGTCGCGCAGGTCGACCCGGGCGGTCCGGTAGCCCTCCCGGGCGGCCTCCAGCGCCGAGGAGACGTACTGGTGGGCCAGCCGGGAAAGGGCGACCGGATGGCGCCGCAGGACGCCGTGCAACCGGTAGTCGGCGGGCACGTGGTCGAACAGCCACACCAGGGCCGTCTGCTCGAAGGAGTCCGCCCCGGGCGGGTGGACGCTCGCGGGCCAGTCCGGCGTCAGCGACTGATCGGGCATGCCTCCGATCATACCCTTTGTTCGAAAACCCGTTCGACGCTACCAGGGGTCAGTCCACGGCCCCGGAGGATCCGGGCGTCCCGCCATCGGCGGACTCGCGTCTTTCCATCTCCACGCGGATGGCCTGCTCCGCGGCGTCCACGGCGGCACGCGCGGTGATGGCGTTCGTGTGCGCCCGGTCCAGCTCATCCAAGAGGATGCAGTCGAAGGAGACGCGGGCGTCGTGGATGGTTGCTTCGAGTTGACGTGATGCCTCTTCCAGACTCATGCCCCTCTTCCTTCCCCGGAAGTCGGCACTTGCACATCAAGGGCCCCAGGCGTCTCCAGCCGTAGTGCGCGCGGCACGCTCCCCGGGCGGACTGTCCCCGCACCGTTCTACGATGTTCACGAATCGCCGCTGTTCACGGCGGTGGCGACCGTCCGGCCGAGAGGATCCCATGCGCAACCGCTATCCCGGGACATGCACCGACTGCCAGTCCTCCGTCGGCGCCGGAGAGGGTGTCGTCGTCAAGGAGGGCGGCCGGTGGCGCACCTACTGCGCGGAGCACGAGCCGCGCCCCACCCCTCCCGTCCGGGGCGTCCACCCGGGCTGGCACACCACTCCCCTGCTGGGGTTCGACACCGAGACCTCCTCCCGCGACCCCGAAACGGCCTTCCTCGTATCGGCCGCGCTGGTGGACCGCGAGGGCAAGGCCCGCACCTGGCTGGTGGACCCGGGCCCCCGCGAGATCCCGGCGGACGCCGTCGCCGTCCACGGCATCAGCACGGAGCGGGCCCGGGCCGAGGGCCGTCCCGCCGGGGAGTGCCTGGAGGAGATCGGCCAGGCACTGGACGACCAGCTCTCCTCCGGCCAGGGGCTGGTGGTCTTCAACGCCCCCTACGACCTGCGGGTGCTCTCCGGGGAGATGCGGCGGTACGGGCTCACGACCCTCTCCGAACGCCTGAGCGGCCCCCCGGCGCCCGTGGTGGACCCGCTGGTGATCGACCGGGGCGTGGAGCCCTACCGCAGGGGCAAGCGCAACCTGGGCGCGATGTGCGAGTACTACGGCGTGGAGCTCACCGACGCCCACACCGCGACCGCCGACGCCTCGGCGGCGCTGGCCCTGGCCGAGGAGATCGGCGCCAGGCACCCCGAACTCGCCGCCGTCAGCCTGGCCGAGCTGCACCAGCGCCAGGTCGACTGGTCCCTGGCCTTCGCCCGCAACCGCCAGGAGTGGCTGGACCGCAGCAAACCCGGCCACGGAACCGTGGTGGACGGCGCCTGGCCCTGACGGGCCGGTCCGCGTGTGCGGTCGGGCGCGGAAGCGGGTAGGTCCCGAAGCGACGCGATCTTGGGGGACGACATGGTCTACTTCATCCTGGTGCTGCTGGCGGTATGGCTCATCCTCGCCATCCTGGGCATGGTCATCAAGGGCCTGCTCTGGCTCGCCGTCATCGGCGCCGTCCTGTTCGTGGCCACCGCGGTGTGGGGCTGGTTCCAGAACAGGCAGCGCGTCTGAGGGCCCCGCGGGGCCGGGCCGGACGACGGCGCGGCCCCGCGGGAGGCCCCCGGGCCCGTCCGGGCGGTCGCGGAGGGGCCGGCGCCATGTGCGGCCTGTCCGCCGCACAGACCGCTGGTCACCCGATCGGCCGCCAACGCGAAACGCCACCCCGGTCCGGGGTGGCGTTTCGGCTGGAGCCGCCTGTCGGAATCGAACCGACGACCTATTCATTACGAGTGAATCGCTCTGCCGACTGAGCTAAGGCGGCGCGCCGCCGCGTGTCCCACGCGGCGATGCGGTCACCATTCTAGCGCCTCGCAGGAGCGCCGGGTACACGCCCTCCGAACGCCTCGTCTCAGTCGGCACCGCCCCCGCGCCTCCCTCCGAGCCACCAGGACCGGGCCGCCCAGCCGCCGGCCGCGAGGCCCACGGCTATCACCCCCGCCGTCATGACCCACTCGTTGGACCCCTCCGGCCCGTACACCCGGCTGGTCGCGCCGATGTCGATCGCCTCGGTCGGTTCCCCTACCGGGCAGGTCTCCCTGTCGCGCCCGTAGAGGTAGACGTCGGAGCGCTCGGGTCCGTCCGTGTCGGGGACGTAGGAGCCGTAGCACGTGCACGACTCGTGGCCGGGGTGCTGCACGCAGTCCAGGCGGGAGGCGGTGAAGGTCCCGGGGGACCCTTCGGCACGGGCCGCCCGGATACTCCGGTCGAGGTTGGAAAGCCCCGTGAGGACCACGAGGACGGCGAGCGCGAGCAGTACCAGGGCGAAGGCACCGCCCTCGCGCCGCCGTCCCGCGCTCACGCCCGCACCCGTTCCGGTTCGTCGGCGCACCGGCAGTTCATCGCCTCGCGCTCCCGGTCGTTGGGACGCGCGTGCAGGTACATCGCGAGGGCCATGGGGATGAAGACGACGGTGTTGTAGAAGAGGTGCAGCTCCACCCGGGGGATCAGCATCTGGACGAGGCTGATCGGGGCCTCGTTCCCGGCGATGTTGACTCCGATCATGGCCTGGACGAGGAGCAGCAGGTGCTCGAAGTGGTGCCAGACCTGGAGGAGCAGGGACACCGACCACCAGACTCGCGCCCTGCCCACGAAGCCCGGGAGCAGGAGGAGCAGTCCGATCAGCATGATCAGTGCGTAGCCGTAGTGCATCCACTCGGACGTGACGAGCCAGGGGAAGGGCATGCCGAGAAGGCCGCGTGCCTCCGGTACCGGCCAGTCCATCACGTAGATCTGGACGGCCTGGACGATGTGCTCGGCCCAGTGCGCGAGCACGATCACCAGGAAGATGCGCATACACAGCCGGTGGCGCCCGGTGTTCGCCACCTCGACGCACATGCGGTAGTAGTCGGTGAGGCGTCCGCCTCGCGCCGGGGGTACGCCTTCCCGTGTCGAAGACATCCTCTCTCCTTTGTTCGGGAACTCGTGGTGGTCTCAGCGGTCCGCGACCCGCCTCGCGTCGGGCGCCGCGGGCGCGGCGGAGGACGGGCCCGCCCCGGTGAACCAGGGGGCGCAGACCAGTACCAGGCCGCGTAGCGCGCAGGTGATGACGAGGGCGAAGAAGAGGCCGAAGACGACGTGCGCGCTGACCAGCACCCCGTACACCACGGCGACGGTCAGGCCGAAGACCATCTGGTTGCGCGGCTTCGAGGGCGTCGTGCCCGGGTCGGTGATCATGTAGTTGGTGAAGAGGATGAAGGCCACTCCCGTCAGCGGCATCAGCGCCGCCAGGAGCATGTGGTCGAGGACGAGCCAGCGCAGGACGGCCTGGAGGACGAATCCGCCCACCCAGCCGAGGATCAGGGGCCAGCGCTTGGTCAGGTTGACGTTGAGCATGGTCCCGGCCATGAGGATCCCGAGGGGGATCAGCCAGTCCACGGTGCCGAAGGTGTTGTTGGTGAAGTGGTAGGGCGGCGCGATCCCGACCCAGGGAAAGAGGAGCAGGGTCACCGCGATGCCCAGGTTGGAGGGGTTGAGGAAGTGCCTCCTACGGCCCCCGACCCGGATACGGAAGACGTACTTGCTGCTCACGGCGATGGACACCGCGAACAGGTAGGGCCAAAGGGACGCGTTGCCCCACAGGAGCATGGCGCACGCCAGTCCAGCGATGTGGGTGGGCAGCAGGTAGTCGACCATCGCCCCGGCCCCGCCCGTGTACTGGGGGCGGCGCCCGGCGGCGCGCGCGTCCAGCGTCTCCAGGGCCAGGTCGAGCACGTACCCGAACAGCACCGCGGCGATGGGGGTGACGGGTGACTGTTCGAAGCCCAGGAGGAAGTGGCCGACGATGGTGAACACCGTGATGGAGGTGGCGAACATGCGCAGCGCCTTCACCCGCCTGTCCATCGGGGGCTTGGCTGCGGGTCCGGGCGGGGCGGTCGTGCCCGTCCCCTCTTCCGCGGCGCCGGCGTGCCGCTCTTCGCCGGGTCTGGTAACGGTCATCGGACAACCGCCGTTCCGTCGTCGTCGAGAAGGATGGTGTGGGTCCCGGGACCGACCCGCAGTCGCGCGGTGTGCTCCGCGCCCGTTCCGTCCCTCCAGGAGACGGTGACCGGCATCCCGTCCTGCGGCGCCGCGAGATGGACGGTGTCGGCCGACACCCCGACGTGGCCGTTGGCCGGGTAGAGCTCGCGGACCTGCGCCGGGAGCGCCTCGGAGTCCTCCGTCCTGACGGAGGCGCCGACCGCCGGGGTGAGCGCCCCGTCGCCGGACGCCCCCGGGCGCACCAGGCGCAGCACGGTGCTCGGTGCGGGGTCGGGCGCGGTGTTCAGCAGCAGGCGCGAGTCCTCCCACTGGTTGGCGACCAGCACGTCCAGGAGTCCGTCGCCGTTGACGTCGCCGAAGGCGAAGGCCCTCGTGACGTCGTACTCGGCGATCCCCACCGCGTCGGCGAGGTCGTCGTAGCGTCCGTCCTCGCCGCGCACCCAGAAGGGGTTGGTCTCGTGCCCTGACAGGTCGTCGCCCTCGGCGAAGCCCGGCCAGACCTGCGGGTACTTGAGCAACTGGTCGTTGCCCATGGCGATCTCCTGGAGCTCGGGCCAGCGCGTGTCCTCGCCCTTGAGGAAGCCCGTGGCCTGGAACAGCTCGTCGGTGCCGTCGTTGTCGAAGTCGCCCGCCTTGACGTCCCACGACCATCCGCTCCGCGCCAGCCCCAACTGCTCGCTGTCCTCCTCGAAGGGCACCTCTCCCTCCAGGAGGTCGGAGCCCTCCCCGTCCGGAACGAAGGCGAAGTTGCTCTCGTGGAGTGCGTAGGGGCTGGTGATGTTGCTGACGACCACCGTCGGCAGCTCCGAGCCGTCCACGTAGGTGAAGGCGACGCCCATGCCCTTGAAGGACCCGTTGCCCAGGACCTGGGACTTGGGCGTGACCATGTCGCGGTCGCCCCTGACCAGCTCCAGACTGACCTCGCCGGGGGTGGAGCGGTTGACCAGGAGGCTGTCGTTACCGAAGTCGTTGCCCAGGTAGATGTCGGGGACCCCGTTCCCGGACAGGTCCTGGAAGCCGATCGCCAGCGTCCAGGCGGTGGCGGCCTGTTCCGGGAGCGCCGTGCTCGCGTCGGTCACCGAGGGCGGCGTATCCGCCTCTCCCGTCGGCTCCGTGAGCAGGAGCCGGTTGTGTCCGGCGTTGGTGGCCAGACCCATGCTCTGCTGCATCTCCATACGGGTCTCGTCGTCCGCCTCCGGGTCAAGGACACGGGCGCCGTCGGGGAAGTAGTTGCCGATGAGGAGGTCGAGGCTGCCGGACCCGTCCAGGTCGGCGACGTTCAGA
Organism: Nocardiopsis sp. RV163; assembly: GCF_001029525.1. Lineage (NCBI taxonomy): Bacteria > Bacillati > Actinomycetota > Actinomycetes > Streptosporangiales > Nocardiopsidaceae > Nocardiopsis > Nocardiopsis sp. RV163. The sequence continues at coordinate 19,647 of NZ_LEKI01000097.1, forward strand.
GCGGTCGTGTTCCAGACCTGCATCGGCTCCACGAGCTCGTGTGCGGTGAAGTCCTCCGCCGCGGGAACGGCCCCGGGCCCCGCCGTGTTCGTGAACAGGACCGGGGAACGGCCCCAGTAGTAGACGATGACGTCCAGGTCGCCGTCCTCGTCCATGTCGGCGGGGACGCAGCCCATCGGCGCCATCGTGTGGTCGTAGGGCAGGCCGTCCGGGAGCAGCTCGACGACCGGGTAGTCGGCCTCGCCGCTTCCCGGGGAGTTGCGCAGGGTGACGCTGTCGTCCCTGGGATCGACCAGGCAGGCGTCCGCGGATTTACCGAGGCCGCGCAGGTCGAGGAGTGCTCCGCCGGCACCGACCGAGGAGATCCATCCCACGAAGTGTTCCAGGTCGGGCGCCACTTCTCTCTCGTGGCGGGCGCCGTCGGGTTCGGAGTTGAGGGCGAGCGCCTCGAAGGCGAAGGGCGCGGCCCGCTCGACCTCCTCGGACTCACTGGCGGAGGGCCGGACGGTGAGGATGCCGAGGGCACCCACCATCGCCGTGACCAGCGCCAGCGTCGCCACACGGTACATCAGCCGCATCTGGACTCCCTGGGGCAGGTGGTGTCGCCACCCGTCGGTTTCGGAACGCTATTCAGGTTCTCCGGCGAACGCCCGCAAATCCATATCCATTCTTGCCCTTTGCTTCATGCGCTCTTTCCAGGCGAGCAATCCAGAGGACGATCCCCCGGACCGCACATGGTGCGATGTTCTCGTTCCCCTGACGCACACGTGCGGAAAGGAACGCTCCGGGCTCGTTCGATCCAAAGGAGAAGGGAGGGGTATTCGTGGCGGACACGGAATCCCCCACCGAGGAAGAGATCATCCAGAAAATCAGGAAGACAGAGGAACTCCTCCGCGGAAGGGTGGACTGGTCGGAGGAGAACCGGAGGCTTCACGAGGACTCCGTCGAGGCCCTCGCCGAGGCCGGGGTGTTCCGCATGCGCGTGGCCGCCCGCCACGGCGGCTACGAGTCCGGTGCGCGCGCCATGGTGTCCGTGGCCTCGGCACTGGCCCGTGTGGACGGTGCCCTGGCGTGGACGGCCTCGGTGTACTGGATCCCGACCTGGATGGCGGGGCTCTTCCCGGAGAGCGTCCAACGCGAGGTCTTCTCCACCCCGGACGTCCGTGTGTGCGGAACCCTGAGTCCCACCGCCACAGCCGTTCCCGCCGAAGGCGGGATCGTGGTCAACGGTCGGTGGGGGTTCATCAGCGGTGCCCTGCACAGCCACTGGCAAGAGATCATCGCAGTCCGAACGGCGCCGAACCGGGAGCCGGAGCCGGTCATCGCTCTGGTCCCCGTCTCTGAGCTCACGACAATCGACGACTGGCACACCTCCGGTCTGCGCGGAACCGGGAGCGTCAGCACGGAGGCGCGTGACCTCTTCGTTCCGTCAGAGCGGGTACTGCCCCTGGGGAACGTGCTGAACGGCCTGTCCGCGGAGCCCTCGGATTCGATGATCCACCGCAACCCGCTGCTCCCGGTGGCCTGCGCCTCGTCCGTTGGAACGGCGGTCGGCCTGGCCGAGGCAGCCATGGAGACGTTCCTCTCCGCCCTGCCGGGCCGAAAGATCACGTACACGGACTACGCGCACCAGGCCGAGGCCCCCCTGACCCACCACCAGGTGGCGCGCGCCTCGAACAAGGTCGACCAAGCGCGCTTCCACGCTCACCGGCTGGCATCGCAGGTGGACGCCAAGGCCTCGGAGGGCGCCCCCTGGTCCCTGGAGGAGCGGGCCCGGGCCCGGGCCGACCTGGGAGCCGCCTGCCGACTCGCCGGAGAGGCCGTGGACGTCCTCGCCGAGGCGAGCGGCGGGTCCTCGGTCTATCTGGACAGGCCAATCCAGCGCATCGCACGCGATATCCGGGCGCTCAACCTGCACGCCCTCATGCACCCCGACACCAACGCCGAACTGTACGGGCGCGTCCTGTGCGGCCAGGAGCCCAACACCCTCTACCTCTAGGAGCGAGGAGCACCATGAGCACAGCGGACAAGACCAGGGCCGGCGGCCTCTCCGAAGCTGACAAGGCCGCGGTGGCGGCCCTGCCCCAGCGCATCGTGAGGGCGTGGGCCGAACACGACGCCGAGGCCTTCGCCGAGGTCTTCACGCCCGACGGGACGATGATCCTGCCCGGGGTCTACCAGAAGGGCCGGGAGTCGATCGCAGGGTTCATGCGGGCCGCGTTCACCGGCCCGTACAAGGGCACACGCGTGACCGGTACCCCGCTGGACATGCGGGTCCTGGGAGAGGACGTCGCGATCGTCGTGACCGAGGGCGGAGTGGTAACCGCCGACGAGGAGGACGTCTCCGCGTCCCAGGCCATCCGCGCGACATGGGTCGCCGTGCGGGGGGAGGACGGGTGGCTGCTGGCCGCCTACCAGAACAGCCCGCGTGAGCGTTCCTGATCCGAGAACGCGGACGGGGCCCGACAGCGCTGTCGGGCCCCGTCCGGTCTCGTTCTCACCCCGCGTCGAAGGAGGCTTTCCCCCTCGCGAAGCGGGCCTCGGCCAGGGCCCTACCGGCGATGGTCGGAAGGAAGACACCGACGCCCGTGTGGCGGTGCAGGCTGGACATGTCCCGCCACACGG
>NZ_LEKI01000098.1:0-22131 GCF_001029525.1 Nocardiopsis sp. RV163
GTCGGTCCGTCCCCCGAGGGCGTCCCGACCGGGCCCGCCGCCCTGCCGCCCGCTGCCTCCTCGACGGGGCCGGGAGAGCGCGTCGGGCCCAGCGCGCGGCGCTGGCGCGGGGGCACGGGGTGATCACCGCGCTGTAGCCGTTTACGCACGTCGTGCGCGGTTCCCAGGGACACCCCGGCGCGGTTGGCGACCGTGCGCAGCGGTACGTCGGGGTTGCTCTGGATCATCTCGTGGGCCCGGATCCGCCCCTCGGCGGCCGTCGACGGGCGCACCCGACCGTCACGACCCCGGCGGCCCCCCTCCCCGCCACCGGCCGTCCCGGACGCCCGCAGCGACCGCACCGTCCCGTCGGAGAGGCCGGTGATGCGCGCGATGGCCCGGTTGGAGTACGAGGGGTGGGCCGCGATCAGCCGCGCGGCGGCGCTCTTGCGGTCAGTGAGCGACAGCGGCAGGCCGTGCTCGACGTTCTGCCTGATCGCCTCGACGAACGCCTCCGCCTCGGACCCGTCGAAGAAGCGGGCCCGGATCGTCGTGGCGCCGTTGAGGAGGGCGGCCCGGACGCGGTGGCAGCCGTCGATGACCCGCATGGACGGGCGGTGGACGAGGATCGGCGGCAGTTCGGCCGCGATCCCGGCGAGCAGCCGGACGTGTTCGTCGTCGACGCTGCTCCGAGCGGACTGGACCACCACCACATCCGCTATGTCCACCGTCTCGGTGGTGTCGATGCCGAAAGAACCCTCTTGAGCGACCACGGAACCACCCGATCCCAGGAGTTGGTGCTAAGTCATCGCTAAAGGATTTTATGCGGTTGGTTCATGTATGTCACCCCTGTAGGATATTGATAAAAAAAGAACAGGCCGACATGCTGTTGCGTCCAGGCGGTTGGCGGTTTGGCGTTATTTCGTTCATATAACGACTATTTTGCAGCCGTATCCCTTGCCGTTGTGCGGGACGGTGTCCCGGGTGCGGGAAGGGCTCCGGCGGACCGGTCGGTACACGTTCTGTCGGGACGGCGCGTGGATCGGTGGTGTCGCTTCGCTGGAGCGGCGCCCTCCTCGCCTGCGCTCCCGCCTTCGGGTAGAAGCTTGTGGAGCGCCTCCCGGGGTGTGCAGGACCCCAGGCGCGCCCGAGGGCGGGTGTTGGGCTCCTCTCGCGCACCGGCTCCGGCGACCCCGACACGCGATCGATGAACACATCGGCCGCATGGCCTGCTGCCCGCCCCCGGGGGGAAGGGCCGGGGGCGCCGTGAACCGGCTCCGGCGACCGGCCGGGGTGATCACCGCGCTCTCGCCCTCCTCGCCCACCACGGGACGGCCTTCCCGGTGGCCGGGGACTCGGCGTCCCAGAGCTTCCTCGGGGCGCTCGCGGATGGAGCGCGCACCCACGATTTCCTCGGTGGCCAGGGCAGATCGTCCAGGGCCTGTCGTGAGCAGACCGACCGTTCGCCGAAGTGCCCCGAACGGGTGGTCCGAGTGCACCATGAACGAACTCCCTTCATGGCGCAGGAAGTTCCACGGAGCACAATGCGCTTCATGAAAAATGAGCACAAAACGGACGTGTTCGGCTGCCTGGGGAAATGCGTACTCCCTGCTCATGAATCGATGCAGGCCTTCTTTCCCGGAGGCTGTTCTGCGGCTCGGCGGAAAAGATCCTCCGGTGGTACCGGAAGGGTTTGCGCGTACGCGCCGCGTACTCCGCACGGCGGGGGTGAGCGCGAACGCCGGTTCCGCTCCCCTTGACGGGCGGAGGCGTTCGGCGCCGAGCCGACCAACCACCGATGCCCTACCGCACCCCGTCCCGGCGGCGGTCGCCGCCCGTGGACGGCAGCCCCGGAGACGCAGCACTGCTCCTCCCGGTCGTCCACCAGACGCCGCCTTCCTCCGAGGCAGACCAGGACAGCGGCTGAGGGACCCGCACGAGGAGCTGGCCGAGGACGAGGTCCCGGAGGTGGCCCGCGCGGGGCGGCTGGGGCACCGGGTGCCGGGGGCGGCCCGGGTCTACGGGCACGTGACCCCGCAGATGGGGCGGCGTGTACTCGGCGTGCCGGAGGACCGGTGGCGGGGGAGCGTGACGGCTCTCACGGACCGGGAACGCGAGCGGCTCTTCACCGCGGCGCCGCCGCTCGGAGCGCACTACCGTGGAAACAGCGAAAGCGGGCTCCGAGGGGAACCCGCTTCGAAGACGATCTCCCGGATAGCTCCCAGTCTGGGCCGAGCGGTCTTCACCCGCATGTCAGATAAACCCTCTGACCTGCGGTGATGCTGGTGGGCGATACAGGATTCGAACCTGTGACCTCTACCGTGTCAAGGTAGCGCTCTAACCAACTGAGCTAACCGCCCGCGTGTAGCGATGGGGAGGTGGAGACGGGATTCGAACCCGTGTAGACGGCTTTGCAGGCCGCTGCCTCGCCTCTCGGCCACTCCACCGAGTTGCACGTAAGGCGCCGGGGCACCTCGCGTCTCCTCCGAGCGGACGACGGGATTCGAACCCGCGACCCTCACCTTGGCAAGGTGATGCTCTACCAGCTGAGCCACGTCCGCTTGCTGCCTGGCGTCCGGCCCGTCGGGCCCCGCCGTGCTGCTGGTAAGAACTCTAGCGGAAAGTCGGCAGACGGCAAATCGGCGCTGAGAGGGGCCGGTTCGGCGCCCTCGGCGCGGGTGGACGGCCGCGCGGTCGGAGGACGCGCCGGGCCCGTCGGAGCGGACGTTGACGTCCGTGTCATGCGCCCGGGTGGACAATGTGAGGACACCGGCGTGACGAGGGGGAGACGGATATGGGAGCGGGAGGCACCGGGGGACACGGCGGGCACCGGTCGTGGCCGCGGGCGCGCGAGGCCGCCCGGCTCCTGGGCGGCGGCAGGCCCCCGGCTCCGCGAGAACTTCCCCTGGAGGACGCCCTGGGCGCCGTCCTCGCCGCGGACTTGCACGCGCTGACGGGCCTGCCCGCCTTCGACGCCTCGGCCATGGACGGCTTCGCGGTGTCGGGCCCGGGACCCTGGCGGCTGGTCGGCAGGCAGTTGGCCGGGGCGGCGGAGGCGCCCGTGGGTCTGCGCCCGGGCGAGGCCGTCGAGATCGCCACCGGCGCCCGTGTGCCCAAGGACACGGAGTGCGTGGTGCCCTACGAGCTGGCCGCAGTCCGGGACGGGGCCGTCGACGGACCCGCGGAGGTCGGCCGCCACGTGCGCTGGGCGGGGGAGGAGACAGCCCCCGGCGAGACCGTGCTCGAACGGGGGACGGTGGTCGGCCCCGCCGCGCTGGGCCTGGCCGCCAGCCTGGGCCACGACACCCTGCCGGTGCTGCGCCCCCGGGTCTCGGTCCTGGTCACCGGCGAGGAGATCACCGCATCGGGGCTGCCCGGCGACGGCAGTGTGCGCGACGCCATCGGTCCGGCGCTGCCCGGGGTCGTCGAGCGCGCGGGAGGCCGGATCGCGTCCCTGCGCCGCCTGGGCGACGAGCGGCGGCCGCTGCTCGACGCGCTGGCGGGCGCGGACGGCGACGTGGTCGCGGTGTGCGGTTCCTCGTCCCGGGGCCCGGCCGACCACCTGCGTTCGGTCCTGGAGGAGCTGGGAGCCGAGGTCGCGGTGGACGGGGTCGCCTGCCGTCCTGGCCACCCGCAGTTGCTCGCGCACACCGACCGGACCGTGTTCGTGGGCCTTCCCGGCAACCCCGGGGCCGCCCTGGTCGCCGCGGTCACCCTGCTGGTCCCCCTGCTGGCCGCCATGACCGGACGACCGGACCCCGGAACGGGTCTGGCCCGGGCCGCCCTGGTGGGCGCCGTCACCGCCCACCCCCGGGACACCCGGCTGGTCGCGGTGCGTCTGGACGGCGGCCGGGCGCGGATGGTGGGCCACGACCGTCCGGGCAGTCTGCGCGGCGCCGCGCTGGCCGACGCCTACGCCGTGGTGCCGCCGGACTGGGACGGCGGCGAGGTGGAGCTGCTCCGCGTGCCCTGAGACCGTCCTCGCTCTCGAGGGCCGTCCTTCAAAGCTTCGTCTCCCCGCCCCCGCGGACGTACCCTCCCGGGCGCCCTGCGCACCGCGACGGGCGTTCGCCGTCCTCCGGTGCGGCCCCGCGCCCGCTCGGAGACCTGACCAGGGGTCCTCTCGCCTCCACGGGGAAGCGCACCGGGACGCCCTGTGCGGCGGCGAGCCGCTCCAGGACGCCCATGGTGAGGCGACGCCTTCCGGGGCCCGGACCCCCGCGTGCTAGCCGTCGGAGCGGGTCCGCTCCGGCGCGGCCCGGGTGTCACCGGCCGCTGGGTCGGCGGCCACCGGAACGGGCTCCTGCCCTGCACCCGTGGTCCCTCCGGACTCCTCGGTGCCCGCGGCCTCGGCGGCCACCGTGGCCCCCGCGGTCCCTGCGGTGCCCACTGCCCCGACCGCCTCCTCCACGGCCCCCTCGGCGGGCCCCTCCACCGCGGGATTGCCCCGACCGCGCAGCAGCACCCACGCCTGCGCGGCGGCCGACAGGACGATCACCACGGCGATGACGCTGGTCAGGTGCATGCCGTCGGTGAACGCCGTCCGCGCGGCGAGCATGAGCGCGTCGCCCGCGGCGCCGCCCACGTCGGCGGCGGCGTTCGCGGCCCCGCCCAGGGTCTCCCGGGCGGCGTCCACGGCCCCCGAGGGCACGCCCTCCACGGCGGTCAGGTTCGCCCTGTAGGAAGCGGTCAGCACACTGCCCAGCAGTGCGACGCCCAGCGCCGCGCCCAGCTCGTAGGCGGTCTCGGAGATCGCCGACGCCGCGCCCGCGCGCTGGGGAGGGGCCGCCGACATGATCGCGCCGTTGGTCAGCGTCTCGGCGAACCCGGAGCCGGTGGCGATCAGCGCGAATCCCGTCGTCACGAGCACCACACCGGTCACCGCCTCGCCCTGCGGCGCGAAGACCAGGACCGCGAACCCCGTCGCGGTCACCAGCAGGGACCCGCCGATCACCGCGGCCAGGCTCAGGTGGCGCGACAACCGCACCGCCACCAGTCCTGCCAGCACCGACAGCACCAGGCCCGGCACCAGTACGAAACCGGCCCGCATCGGCGAGATGCCCAGCACCAGTTGGAGGTACTGCGTCAGGAAGAACAGCGACGACACCAGCGAGAACACGATCATCAGGTTGGTGGCCACCGCCACGCTGAACACGCGGTACCGGAACAGGCCCACGTCGATCAGCGGGTCGTCCAGGGCCTTCTGGCGCCGGACGAACAGGTAGCCCAGGCCCAGACCCACGACCAGGGACGCCACCGGGACGACCGCCAGGCCCTCGGTGGCCAGGTTCTTGACGCCGTACACGACGGGCAGGATCGCGGCCATGGACAGCACCACGCTCAGCGGGTCGAGACGGCCGGAGCCGGGGTTGCGCGACTCGCGCACCAGCAGCGGGACCAGCACCAGGATCAGCGCCATCACCGGCAGGTTGATCAGGAACACCGAGCCCCAGAAGAAGTGCTCCAGGAGCCAGCCGCCCAGGATCGGACCGAGCGCCGCGCCGCCGGAGAACCCCGACGCCCACAGGGCGATGGCCAGCAGGCGCTGGCGCGGGTCCAGGAAGATGTTGCGCAGCAGCGACAGGGTCGAGGGCATCAGTGAGGCGCCCGCCAGCCCGAGCAGGGCGCGGGCCGCGATGAGCACCTCGGCTGTGGGCGAGAACGCGGCGAGCAGCGAGGCCGCGCCGAAGGCGGCCGAACCGATCATGAGCAGGCGCCGCCGACCGATGCGGTCGCCGAGCGAGCCCATGGTGATCAGCAGTCCTGCCAGGACGAAGCCGTAGACGTCGACGATCCACAGCAGTTGGCCCGCGTCGGGCCGCAGTTGCTCGCTGAGGGCGGGAACGGCGAACCCGAGCACGGTGGAGTCGACCGAGATCAGGATCACCGGAAGGACCAGGACGGCGAGCGCGGTCCATTCGCGCGGGCCCGCGAGGGCGGGCGCCGCGCCGTCGCGGCCGCGCGCGTCAGCGGTGCCGTTTCCGGTCTGGGCGGAACTCATCTTTCCTCGTTACGTGTCGCTTGTGTGCGCGCCGCACGGCTGTGAGGGCGCGTTCGGACCGGCGGGATGCGGAGGGCGAACGGCCGGGTGGAAGGACGGGAAGCCTGGTCGACCGGGGGCGTGCTACCGGGACTCTTCAACCGTCCAGACGGTACAGTACCGTCCAGCCGGTACAGTGTCAATCGTGAACGCTTCGAACACCCGCGACCGCATCCTCGACTCCCTGCAGGACATCCTCGTCGGTGAGGGTTATTCCGCGGTGACCCTGGAGGCCGTGGCCCGTGACGCCTCGGTGTCCAAGGGAGGGCTGCTGTACCATTTCCCGTCCAAGGCGGCCATGCTCACCGGGCTCATCGAGCGCCTGCGAGTGCTGGCGGAGGAGGAGTTCCGGGAGGCCGTGGAGGGGGAGGAGGGCGTGGTCCGCGTCTTCCTGCGCACCTCGCTGCCCCGCAGCCCCGAGGAGCGGGAGCTGTACTGGGCGGTCATCGCGGCGCTGCGCGGCCAGGAGGACATGCCAGAGGAGGCCGTCCGCACGGTCCAGGGCCTCTTCAGCCGCTGGGGCGAACTGCTGCACGAGGAGCTCGCCGATCCGGTCCTGGCCGAGATCATCCTGCGCGCGGGCGACGGGCTCTACATGGCGGCGATCGCCGGGCTGCCCCAGCCCGACCCGGCGCTGACGCAGCGGATGATCGACCGCCTGGTGGAGGCCTCCGACAAGGTGCGCCGCGAGCGCTGAGCGTCCGCCGTCCGGGCCGGTCGGTCCGGTTCAGACCCGGTACTCGAACATCTGGACCTCGGTGCCGCCCACCGGCACCCGCTCGACCGGGGTGAACCCCTGCCGCTCGTAGTAGCGCACCAGGGCCCCGTCCCCGCCCGCCCAGCAGTCCACACGCACCAGCCCGACGCCGCGCTCGCGTGCCCGCCTGCGGGCGAAGGAGAGCAGTTTGCCGCCCACGCCGCGTCCGGAGTAGGCGCGCGAGACCAGCAGCAGGTGGACGTAGAGCTCGCGTTCGCGCACCCGGGGCGCGTAGCCGGGAGCCCGTTCGGTGACGGTGAGGAACCCGGCCGTGCCGTCCCCGGCCTCGGCCACCCACAGGCCCTCGGCGACCAGCTCCTTCACGCGCGCGACCCGACGGGGGTCCTGCGACCAGGGGCGTTCGCCCCACTGCGCGGAGCGCCCGTGCTCGACCAGCCACGCCACGGTGGCGTCGAAGGTCTCCAGCACCGCTGACAGGTCCGCTGGTCCGCCCTGGCGCAGCCTCAAGTGTCCGCCTCACACGTCGGGGAACAAACACGACCAGAGCACGTTAACCGGTCACCCGTCCGCCGGGCACCCCGGTTCCCCGTAGGGAGGGGGCTCCGGCGGCGCGGCGGGTAGGCGGTCCCACGGACGTGGCCGTGGCACCCCGGGCGCCGCTGCGGGACAATGGCGGAAGCCCGCACGGGGAACGCGGGGCCCGTGAGCCGCGCGGTCCGCGCGGTGGCGGCCGGTCGCCTCAACGGGCGTCCGGTGCGGGATTTTCGCCGCGTCGCGGGGCGCTCGGCCCGTCGCCGGGTGGAAGGAGGAGGTCAGGATGTGGCGCTGTTCACGTGCTTCCGATCATGGTTTACTTCCCAGTAACTTTGTTGCCGCAGCCGGTACCCGTGTTCGTGGGGTGCCCGCCCGCCCCGCGAGGTGAAGTGTGCACTACCTCAAGGTGTGGGGCGCGCCGTGTCGACCGGGACAGCGCCCTCCACGAGACTGTTGCAGCCTCGCCGGGGTGTCCACGGGGTGAGAACACGCAGACGGGAAAGCGGGGGGCGCATGCACAGGCTCACCAACCGGGTAAGGCCTTACGCCTGGGGAGCGCGCACGGCCATCCCGCGGCTGCTGGGCGCCGAACCCGACGGCACGCCCCAGGCCGAACTGTGGCTGGGGGCCCACCACGGCGCGCCCAGCACGGCCCACTGCGAGGACGGCCCGCGCCCCCTGCCCGGCCTCATCGCCGACGACCCCCACCGCGTCCTGGGCCGGCGCACCGCCGAACGCTTCGGCGGGCGGCTGCCCTTCCTCCTCAAGGTCCTGGCCGCCGAGGCGCCCCTGTCCCTCCAGGTCCACCCCGACGCCGTCCGCGCCCGCGCCGGGTTCGAGGCCGAGGAGCGCGCGGGCATCCCCCTGGACGCCCCGCACCGCAACTACCGCGACCCCCACCACAAGCCCGAACTCCTTCTGGCCCTGGAGCCCTTCGAGGCGCTGTGCGGCTTCCGTGAGCCCGCCGCCGCCCACGCCGACCTGCGCGGACTCACCTGCGAACTGGCCGTCGCGCTGCGCGGCGACCTCGCCCTGACCGACGCCGGAACCGCCCTGCGCGGCGCCCTCACACGCCTGCTCACCCTCTCCGAGGACGAGCGGGCCCGGCTGCTGGAGGACTTCGTGCGCGAGTGGTCGGACTCCGGTCCGCGCGGTTCCCACGGCGCCATCGTCGCCGACCTGGCCGACCGCTACCCGGGCGATCCCGGAGCGGTGGCCGCCCTGCTGCTCAACCGGGTCACGCTCTGGCCGGGCCAGGCTCTGTTCCTGCCCGCGGGGAACATGCACGCCTACCTCCAGGGCACCGCGGTCGAGGTGATGGCCAGCTCCGACAACGTGCTGCGCGCCGGACTGACCGGCAAGCACGTGGACGCGCCCGAGCTGCTGGACGTGGTGGACTTCTCGGTGCTGCCCATCCCCTACGCCAGACCCGGGGTCAGTGACGGGCGCCGGGAGTTCCGTACGGCCGCCCCGGAGTTCGCGCTGCACGAGATCGGCCCCGGCCGCATCGCCGCACACCTGCCGGGGGAGGGGCCGACCGTGCTGCTCGCCCTGCACGGACAGGTGGAGCTGGTCGCCGAGGTCGGTCAGGGGATGACCCTCCAACGCGGTGAGTCGGTGTTCGTGCAGGCCGGCAGCGGGCCGATCAAGGTCGAGGGCCACGGTCACGTAATCGCCGCCACCGTAGGCGATATCTGAGACCCGGATCTGCGGACCCGAGACCGTACACCGGACACCCCCACCAGAGACTTCGCGCCGGAGTTCCGTAACCCGAGACCTCACACCCCGGACCCGGGGTCCGACTCCCCGGACCTGAGATCCGCCCCCCCGGACCTGAGACCCGAAGCCCGAGTTTCTCGACCCGGGACCCCGGGCCCAGAAGCCCCGCACCTGGGTTTCGGGACCCGAGACTTCGGGCCTGAGGACCGAGGCCCGTATCCCCAGAGCTCAGACCCCAGCCTCCAGACCTCAGACTCCAGGTCCCAGCCCCCAGATCTCACATTCCAGGGCCCGGACTCCGGAACTCAGACCTGAGACCGCGTCAGGGCAGCGCGAGCGCGTCACAGAGCAGCCGGGCGGGGGGTCCGTTTTGCTCCAGGAGGTTCCCACGCACCGATAGCCTGGGCCCCTCTGTTCACTGTGACCACACGAGGGGTACCACCATGGCGCTTGAGCGTCCTGAGATCGACTTCATCGAGGGCCCGCCGCCCGCCGAGCTGGAGATCACCGACATCCAGGTCGGTGAAGGCGCCCAGGCGGGCCACGGCAGCACCGTCGACGTCCACTACGTGGGCGTGTCCTTCTCCAGCGGCGAGGAGTTCGACGCCAGCTGGAACCGCGGCGCTCCGCTGAGCTTCCGCCTCGGCGCGAAGCAGGTCATCGCGGGCTGGGACCAGGGCGTCCTGGGCATGCGCGTGGGGGGCCGCCGCAAGCTGGTCATCCCGCCGCACCTGGCCTACGGCGAGCGTGGCGCCCCCGGCGCCATCGCGCCGAACGAGACCCTGGTCTTCGTCTGCGACCTGGTCGGCGTCCGCTAGGACCCTCCTGCTCCCCGCGGGGACTCCGCGGGGTCGCCGCAGCCCGCCCGCGGCCCCCCGCGGTCCGGGCGCACGCCTGCGGAGGGGCCCGTGCCGCGCTCCCACGTGCGGCACGGGCCCCCGTCCCGCCGCTAGCCCAGGGTTGCGCCCACCTTGACATGGCCCTTGAGCAGGTCGCGGGCGATCGTGCGGCGCTGGATCTCGTCCGTGCCCTCGAAGATGCGCAGCAGCCGCACATCGCGGTAGAAGCGCTCGATGGGCAGTTCACGGGTGTAGCCCATGCCGCCGTGGATCTGCATCACGCGGTCGACGATCTCGTTGGCCTTCACACCGCCGAAGAGCTTGGCGATGGACTGGGCGTGCCGCGAGTCCCGCCCCACCGACACCTGCCACGCGGCGTGCAGCACCAGCAGGCGCAGTGCCTCGATCTCGGTCTGGGAGTCGGCGATCATCCACTGGATGGCCTGCCGGTCGGCTATGGGCGCGCCGAAGGTCTCGCGGGTGCGCGAGTACTCGATCGCCATGTCCAGCAGGCGCTCGCAGCCGCCGAGCGCGCGGGCGGGCAGCAGGTAGCGGCCCTTGCCGATCCACTTCATGGCCAGCTCGAAGCCGCGGCCCTCCTCGCCCAGGATGTTCTCGTGCGGCACGCGCACGTCCTGGAAGACCAGGGAGGCCGGTCGGCGCTCGCCCATGGTGTCGATGGGCTCGGACGTCCAGCCCGCCTCGCGGTCGGCCAGGAAGCAGGTCACGCCCCCGTCGGCGCCCTTGTCCGGGTCGGTGACCGCGAAGACCATGGCGAAGTCGGCCTCGTCGCCGCCGGTGATGAAGGTCTTCTCGCCGTTGACCACCCACGTGTCGCCGTCGCGGACCGCGCGCGTGCGGATCGCCTTGGCGTCGGAGCCCGCGCCGGGCTCGGTGATGGCGAAGCAGGAGCGGCGCTCACCGGCGATGGTGGGCAGCAGGTAGCGCTCCTTCTGCTCCTCGTCGGCGTGGTAGAGGATGTTGTCGGCCTCGCCGCCGAACTTGAAGGTCAGGAAGGTCCTGCCCAGCTCGATCTCGATGATCGCGGCGGTGACCGGGTCCAGACCCATGCCGCCGTACTCCACCGGCGTCTCCACGCCCCAGAAGTCGGACTTGCGGGCCAGTTCGCGCAGCCGGGTGCGCTCCTCGGCGTTGAGGCCGGGCGGCTGCCCTTCGCGCTCGCGGCGCAGCACGTCGTTCTCCAGCGGCATCAGCTCCCGCTCGACGAAGGTCCGCACCCAGTCGCGGACGGCGCGCTGCTCATCGCTCAGTGAGAAATCGATCACGGCCTGTCTCCCCAGTAACCTAACGGCGTTCGGTTTGAGGGTACGGTCTTCCCCGGGGTGCGTGCAAGAGGTGCCGCCGAACAGGGGGAAACGGGCGCCGCTCGCTGTTCCGGGCAGGTCCCCGTGCCGGGGCGCACGGGCCCCGAAGACCGGCTCCCAGGTGCGCGAACACCGCCAGAGGACCGCATGCGGCGTGCCGGCGTGCGATGATCGGGCCGGACGCCGGAGGGCCCGGCCCGTCCGCCGCAGTGGAGAAGGGGACCCCTCCGTGGCCCGACCCAAGTCGCCGATCCTGAGCCGTCCGGGCATCCGCCGCGCGGCTCTCGCGCTCATCGACCGCGACGGGCTGGACGGCCTGTCCATGCGCAAGCTCGCCCAGGAGCTCGACGTGCAGGCGGCCTCCCTCTACAGCCACTACCGCACCAAGGAGGAGCTGCTCACCGAGGTCGCGGACGAGGTCACCTCGCGCATCGACGTCTCGGGCTTCGACGGCGGGGACTGGCGCCGGGGGCTCACCGTCTGGGCTCGCTCCTACCGCGACGCCCTGGCCGAGCACCCCCACCTGCTGCCGGTGGTCTCCTCCGGGCCCGGGCGCCGCGAGGAGGCGCTGCGCCGCGCCGACGCGGTGCACGGCGGCCTGGTGGGCGCCGGATGGCCGCCCCGCTACGCCACGATGATCGGCGCCTCCACCAAGTACCTGGTCGTGGGGGCCGCCACCAACTCCTTCGCGCGCGGATTCGACGACGACGTGCGCGTCTACCGGGACCGCTACCCGAACCTGTCCCAGGCCCACCGGCTGCCCGAGCACGCCGCCGAGATCGACGACGCGAGCTTCGAACTCGCGCTCTCGGCCTTCCTGGACGGCCTGACCGGCGTCTTCGGCGAGGTCGGGAACCGGGGCTGAGCGCCCGCACGCCAAGCGCCCTTGGAAGGTCGGGCCGGTTCAAGGGGTCCTCGCGACCCCTCGTCGATCACACGAGTGCGAGCAGACGCCCAGCTGGAGCCTTCCAGCCGAGCGTCCTGCGCGGGCGCCCGTTCAACTCCTGAGCGACGTGTTCCAGATCCAGCGGTCCGCGCACCGACGGATCCCTTCCCTCGGGGAAGTACCGCCGCAACAGTCCGCCGGTCTTCCCGTTCGATCCGCGCTGCCGGGGAGAAGCGGGGTCGCGGAAGAACACCGGCGCCCCGTCCGCCACGCTGAACGCCTTGTGCGAGGCCGTCTCGCCGCCCTAGTCCCAGGCAACGATCCCCGCGGATGCCCGGGCAGCGAACCGACCACCGCACTCGACACACCTCCGACGGCTTCGGCGGCGTGCGGCCTCGGTGACGCCGCCGGCTTCCTCCAGCAGCCGGAGGAACCGAGCTTTGGGCGCTTCGCGGTTATGCGCGAACGACACGGTGGCCGCAACCTCCTGGAAGTCAGGGTGTCGCGACCACCGCCAGAACCCGAGTCACCGCCCCGGGCCCCTGGAACGCGTGCGCCTCAGCGCCGCTCGGAGGACAACCGGTCCGTGTCGTCCTGCTCGTGGGAGCGCGAACCCGTGCCCCCGCCGGTCGGTCCGTCGCCGTCGGGGACCCCGACGGCGACGGCCTCCTGCTCACGCGTGTGGCGGCGCTCCAGTGAGGCGCCCTCCACGTCGATGTCGGGCAGGATCCGGTCGAGCCACCTGGGCAGCCACCACGCGGCGTCGCCCGCCAGGTGCATCAGCGCGGGGATCAGCGCCATGCGCACGACGAAGGCGTCGATGAGCACGCCGAAGGCGAGCGCGAAGCCGATCGAGCTGATCATGACGCTGTGCGAGAAGACGAACCCGCCGAACACCGAGATCATGATGATCGCGGCGGCGGTGACCACCGAGCGTCCGGCCCTGAAGCCCTGCACCACGGCCAGCCGCGAGGGCGAACCGTGCACGTAGGCCTCGCGCATGCCCGTGCCGATGAAGAGCATGTAGTCCATGGCCAGGCCGAACAGGATCCCGACCAGCAGAGTGGGCAGGAAGTTCAGCACCGGTCCGGTGTTCTCCAGCCCGAAGAGGCCGCCCAGCCAGCCCCACTGGTAGACGGCGACCACGCCGCCCAGCGCCGCGAAGAAGGACAGGATGAACCCGAGCGTGGCCACGACCGGCACGAAGACCGACCGGAACACCAGCAGCAGGATCACCAGGGACAGGCCCACCACCACCGCGAGGTAGGTCGGCAGCGCGTCGCTCAGCGTCTCGGAGATGTCGATGTTCCCGCTGGCCATGCCCGCGACGCCAAGCGGACCGGTGCCCTCGATCGGTTCCATCGCGCGCAGGGTGTGCACGAGCTGCTCGGTGGAGGCGCTGGCCGGGCCGTCGACGGGCACGACCTGGAAGATGGCCAGGGTGTGGTCCTCGGAGACGCCGACGGGCGCCACAGCCGCCACGTCGTCGTGGGAGTAGATCCGCTCGGCGACCAGCGCCCGCTCCTCCTCGGCGTTGCGCTCCGCGGACTCCTCGTCGGGTCCGCCGGTGAGCTCGGCCACGACCAGCAGCGTGCCGTTCTGCCCCGCGCCGAAGCTCTCCTCCACGGCGGTGAAGGCCCGGTACTGGGTGGAGTCGGTGGGCTCGGAGGAACCGTCGGGCGTGCCCAGGCGCAGGTCCAGCGCGGGGAGGGCGACCACGCCCAGGGCGATCACGGCCACCGCGGCCTGGGCCAGCGCGCGGCCGCTCGGCATCGGCTTGACCCGCTCCGCCTCGTGCGCGCCCCCGCCGGCGGCGGAGGTGCGCTCGGCGAGACGGGCTCGCTCGCGGCGCGACAGGACGCGCGCGCCCACCAGCGACAGCAGCGCCGGAACGAGCGTGATCGCGATGAACACGGCGATGGCGATGGAGACCGCGGCCACGCTGCCCATCAGGCCGAGGAACCCGATCCCGGTCAGGTTCAGGCCCAGCAGCGCGATGAGCACGGTGGTGCCCGCGAAGACCACGGCGTTGCCCGCGGTCCCGTTGGCCAGGCCGATGGACGCACCGACGTCGACGCCCTGCTTGAGCTGGCGGCGGTGCCGGTTGATGATGAACAGCGCGTAGTCGATGCCGACGGCCAGGCCCAGCATCAGGCCCAGGATCGGGGTCACCGAGGCCATCTCCAGCACGCCGGACAGCGACATCGCGATCAGGGTGGCCACGCCGACGCCGACGAGCGCCGTCAGGATCGGCAGGCCCGCGCCCACCAGGGTGCCCAGCATGACCACCAGGACCACACCGGCCACGATCACGCCGATCACCTCGGCGGTGCTGACCAGGGAGGGCATGGTCATGGCCATGTCGTTGCCGAAGTCGACCGCGGTGCCCGGCACGGGGTCGCTCTCGAAGACCTCCATGACGGCGTCACGGGTCTCCGGGGTGATCTCGGTCTGGCTGTCGCTGAAGGCGACACGGACCAGGGCCGTGCCGCCGTCCTCGGAGACCGAACGGATCTCCGAGGCCATCTCCAGCATGGCCTCTCCCCGTTCCAGCTCCTCCAGGCCCGCGTCCAGCTCCTCGCGGTTCTGGTCGATCACGGCCTGTTCGGCGTCGAGCCCGGGGCCGACCTGGTCGATCAGCCCGGCCGCCTCGGCCTGCTCGCGGCCCGTGTCGAGCTCGGCCTGACCGGCTTCGAGCTCCTCCAGGCCGCTCTCCAACTCGTCGCGGCCCTCCTCCAGCTCCCGCTGCTGGTCGGCGCGCTGCTCCTCCGTGGCGAACGGGTCGATCGCGTCCTCCACGCCTGAGAGCCCGGCGGCCTGCTCGGCGCGGTCGGCTATCGCCTCCCGCTGCTCCCGGGTGAAGTCCGAGCCGTCCTCGGTCTGGTAGACGACGGTGCCCGAGCCGCCTCCCATCCCGGAGAACTCCTGAGACAGGAGCTGCTCGACCTCGTCGGTGGGCGTCCCGGGGATGGAGAAGCTGTCCTCCAGCTCGCCGGAGAAGAGGAAGAAGGCGGTGCCGGAGGCCACCAGGAGGGCCAGCCAGACCGCGATGACGGTTCGGGCGCGACGTGCGCACGCACGCCCGAGTCTGTAGAGAAATTCAGCCATGGTTCCTGCAAACGGAGTAGGTGGGAGGGGCGCGTGTGCGCTCAGGAGGTGGGTGATCCGGCGTTCCCGTAGCCGTCACGGGTCACGGCGAGCATGCGTTCCAGCAGGTCGGCCCAGACCCGGCGGGAGTCGTCGTCGTCGACCCCTCCGGTGGTCTGCTCCCAGCGCTGGACCGTGATCGTGCCGCCGCTGATGACCGCGCCGCACATGAGGTCGACCACGAACGGGTCGGCGTGCGGGCGGCGGCGCGTCATGATGGCCGCCAGGCGGACGCTCACGTCGTTGATGGCCCGTTCGAACAGCGCGGCCTGGCTCGGCGCGGGTTCGTTCCCCTGTTGCCGGAGGAAGCGCTTGAGCCGGGTGACCGGGGTGACCAGGTCGGTTTGGCGGATCGCCGCCGCGAACTCGTCGAACATGTTGCCCGCCCCGTCGCCGGTGACGGCGGGGAGGTTGGCCTCGATGCTGTCGAGGACCGCCTCCAGGATCTCGCCGAACACCTCCAGGACGATGTCGTCCAGGGACCTGAAGTGGTTGAACACGGTTCTTCGGGAGACGTCGGCCCGTTCGGAGAGCTGGTCGACGGTGAAGCCGGTGTCCCCGCGTTCGGTCATCAGAGCGGCGGCCGCGTCCACGATGGCGCGGCGGTGGCGCGACTTCAATGCTTCACGCCGGTCACGTGCGGGCGGTTCGTGCTGATTGTCCACGTCTCCACGGTACGGAGGTGATTGCACCAAGTGCAACGAAGCACTGAGTGCACCCAGTCACACTCGGGGTGCGGCCACCGGTCCTCCAGGAGCCCGCGGGCCCGGTCCCGGCGTCGTCCTCGACGCCGAGCGGCCGTGCGCGTCGATGGGCGCCGTGACCGTGGATACGCACGTGTCCGGCGCGCTGGCCGAGCCGGACCTGCCCGGGCGGGTGCGGCTGTTGCCGCTCACCCACGACGCCCGCACACCCGACTTACGTGGTACGGATGAGCCCTGCGGGGAAGTGGTGTTGGCAGTGCTGCCGTCCGGTTCGGCCGGTTGGGTCGGTTGGGCGGGTTCGGCCAGTAGGACGGGCAATGACGAAGGAGAAGATTCCATGCCGCTCGAAGGCGAGTACGAGCCGAGTCCGACGGAATGGGTGCGCGACCAGGTCGAGCAGATCGAGCGCTCCGGCGGGCGGGAGGGGATGACCATGCGCGGGATGCGCGTCATCCTGCTCACCACGCGCGGGGCCAGGAGCGGCAAGCTGCGCAAGACACCGCTGATGCGGGTAGAGCACGAGGGGCGCTACGCCGCCGTCGCCTCGCTCGGCGGTGCGCCCAAGCACCCCGTGTGGTACTTCAACGTCCTCGCCGAGCCCCACGTGGAGCTGCGTGACGGGACCGTGAACCAGGACATGGTGGCCCGCGAGGTCACGGGCGAGGAGAAGGCGGTCTGGTGGGAGCGTGCGGTGGCGGCGTTCCCCGACTACGCCGACTACCAGGAGAAGACCGACCGGGAGATCCCGGTCTTCGTACTGGAGCCCGCCGCCGACCAGTGACCTGTTCTCCGAACGGACCGGCCGGAGGAGGAGACCCGGCCGGTCTTCTCGTTCGGGGTCGTCTGGTCGCGCTCACGTCGGCCCGCGGAGGTTTCGAGGCTCGCCTCCAAGGGGGTCGAAGCCGTACGGCGGGAGGGGTTCGAGCCCCGCCCTCTGATGGCTGCAGGCGTGCGGTGCCGTCCTCCGCAAGGCGGGGGTCGTGGAGCGCGCCGCAAAGCCCCGCCACGGACCCCGTGCGTACGCGCGACCTCGACCACGGCCTCCTCCTTTCCGCTGCCGCTTCGTGTCCTCTGTGTTCGCGGTCGTATCCGGACCGCGCTCCTCGCCTGCGGTGACCGGCGAACCCGGACCGCGCCAAGGCCCTGGTTTTCAGCTCACCGGTGGTCGCCGTCGCGTTGGGGCGTCGGGTTTCGGGATCAGTGGTGGTGCGGTAGGGCAGTGGAAGGAGGTCAAGGGTCCAGGGGAAGGGCCGAAAGGAAGGGAAGTGCGGTGATATCCGCACCCCGCGCTTCGATTCGGCTTGCCGGAAACCAAACCAAAATAAAACAAACCAATCCAAAAAAACACGAACCCTCTCCTTGTCACCCCTCCTTTTCCCGTCCGGTTCCGACCTTGACCCCGCAGCGCCCGGACCCCATTGGTAGCGTTGTGGACCGGGTCCCGGCCGGGACGGCGGAAGTGTTCGACGAGGAGGGCGGCCCCCGTGGCGAAAGAACGCGTGATCTGGGCGAAGAAGCTTCCCGAGGTCTACAGCAGGCTGGACGAGATCGACAAGGTCATCTCCGGACACCTGGACCTCGGCCTGCTGGAACTGGTCAAGCTCCGCGCCTCGGTGCTCAACGGGTGCTCCTTCTGCGTCGACCTGCACACCCAGCGCGCACTGGAGGCGGGGGAGTCCCAGCAGAGGCTCTTCCTCGTTCCCGCCTGGTACGAGGCCGGTGAGATCTTCACCGACGCCGAACGGGCCGCTCTGGCGCTCACAGACGAGATCACCCGCCTGGGCGAGCACGGGGTGTCCGACGAGGCCTACGAGGGCGCCGCCGAGCACTTCGAGGACCAGGAACTGGCCGCGCTCATCGCCGGTATCGCCATGATGAACCTCTACAACCGGCTGGCCGTCACCAGTCACCTGCACCCGCGCAAGCGCTGAGCCCGGCTCCGCTCCGGGGGAGGGATCCCCGGCCCCCCGGAGCGGGGCACCCGTTTTCCGGGTAGGGATGAGTGCGCCCGACCCCCGTCGGCCGCGCACGGAGGTCCCGGACCCAGGAGCGCCCATGCCCCACACCGGACGAACCCTTCCGAGCCTGCTCGCCCGCAACGCCGCCGACCGCCCCGACGCGCCCGCCCTGTCCTGGCGCGCGCCGGACGGCGGCGACTGGACCACCCTGACCTGGTCCCGGGTGCGCGACCGCGTCGCCGCGCTCGCCGAGGGCTACGCCGCCCTGGGCGTCCAACCCGGCGACCACGTCCTGCTCATGATGGGCAACCGCCCCGAGCACTGGCTGTCCGACCTCGCCCTCGTCCACGCGGGCGCCGTTCCCACCACGGTCTACGACACCGCCGCCTCCGAGCAGGTCGCGCACATCGCCCGGCACAGCCGAGCCCGTCTCGCCGTGGTGGGGGACACCGCGGCCGCCGCCGTGTGGGAGCGCCTGCTCGCCGACCCCGAGGCGCCCCTGGCCGCGCTGGTCGTCGTGGACGGGGCCGACCCCGGTCGCGGCCACACCGAATACGCCTGCCTGGAGGGCGCCCCCGCCGGGACGGCCTTCGAACGCTGGCGCGACCTGACCCCCGACGACCTGCTCACCGTCGTCTACACCTCCGGGACCACCGGGGATCCCAAGGGCGTGGCCGTCACGCACCGCGACATGCTCGCCAACGCCACCGCCCTGGACGCGGCCGTCACCCTCCCCGAGCACCCCGACCACGTGTGCTACCTGCCCCTCGCCCATATCGCCGAACGCATGCTCGGCCTCTACCTGCCGGTCTTCCGCGCCTCCCACGTGTGGATGTGCGAAAGCCTCCAGGACCTGCCCGGGGTCCTGCGGCACGTGCGCCCGCCCCAGTTCTTCGGGGTCCCCCGGGTGTGGGAGAAGTTCGCCTCCGCCCTGCGCGCGGGGCTCGCCCGCATGCCCGAGGAGAAGCGTGCCGCGGTGGACGCGGCCACGGCCGTGGCCGCCGAGCACGTCGCCCACCGCGAGCGCGGCGAGGAGGTGCCCGCCGAACTCGGGGAACGCTTCGAGCGGGCCCGGGCCGAGGTCCTGCTTCCCCTGTTGGCCCAGGTGGGCCTGGACCGGGTGGGGTGGGCCTCCAGCGCCTCCGCGCCGATGCCGCTGGACGTGGTGCGGTTCTGGGCCGGATTCGGGGTCGTGGTCATGGACGCCTGGGGCCTCACCGAGTCCGTGGGCGTGGCCACCGTCAACAGCCCCGCCACCGGGTTCCGGCTGGGCTCGGTCGGCCGCCCCCTCGCGAGTGTGCGGGTGCGGGTGGCCGAGGACGGCGAGGTGTGGCTGCGCGGGGAGTCGGTCTTCGGCGGCTACCTCCAGCCGGACGGTTCGGTGCGCCCGGCCACCGACCACGGGGGGTGGTTCGCCACCGGCGACGTCGGCCGCCTCGACGGGGACGGCTACCTGTGGATCACCGACCGCAAGAAGGAGCTCATCGTCACCTCCCAGGGCAAGAACGTCGCGCCCGCGCCGGTGGAGAACGCCCTCAAGGAGCACCCGATCGTCGGCCAGGCCTACGTGCACGGGGACCGCAGGCCCTATCTGGTGGCGCTGCTGGTGCCCGACCGCGACACGCTGCCGGTGTGGGCGGCGGCCCGGGGCATCGACACCGGCGGGGACTGGGAGGCGCTGGTCGCCCACCCCGAGGTGGCGGCGGAGGCCGAACGCGCGGTCGCGGCGGCCAACGCCCGGTTCAGCCGCGCGGAGGGGGTCAGGCGCCACCGGCTGCTCCCGGGCGAGTGGGGCCCGGACACCGGTGAGCTGACCCCATCGCTCAAGCTCCGGCGCCGTGTAGTCCGGGAGCGCTACGCCGACGCCCTGGCGGAGCTGTACCGCGACTGACCCCGGATCCCGCCAGCCGTCGTCCATGCCCGGAACCCATACGGCAGCCCGCCCCCGGCGGCCGACGCCTCAGGCGCGCACCCCGATGGCGTTGGCGCCCCGCGACAGCTCCGGAAGCTGGGACAGCAGCTCCTCGGGGCTGGTCCTGTCACTGGTGGTCACCAGGTTGACGGCGCCCAGGGTCTCGCCCTCGGAGTCGTACAGCAGCCGGGTCAGGCTGAGGGCGCCGGGCTCCCGCTCGGACTCGGCGAGGTGGTAGCCGACCTCCCGGATCCGCTCGATCTGCGCCCGGAGGTCGGCGGCGTCCTGGGTCCTGCCCGAGGCCAGGCGCACCTCGGCGTGGTCGGCGAGGTAGGCGTCGAGCTCCTGGTCGTCCCAGTCGCTGAGCAGCACCTTGCCGCCGCCGACGTAGAGGGGCACCCGGCGCCCGATCGGGAACTGGTAGCGCAGCGGATCGGCTCCGTCCACGCGCGCGATGAGGATGCGCTCCTGTCCCGAGCGCACGTAGACCGACGAGGTCAGACCGGTCGTGGCCGACAGTTCGGTGAGGATCGGCGTCGCGACGCTGCAGAGGCGGTCGTTGACGACGAAGGAGTGCGCCAGGGACAGCACCACCGGCCCGAGCGAGTAGCCCAGGCGCTCCTGCTGGACGTAGCCGCGCCGTACTAGCTGGTTGACGGTGCGCTGCGTCGTGGCCAGGTGGAGCCCGCTCTCCCGCGCGATGTCGCTGAGCCGCAGGGGGCCGCGCGCCCGCTCCAGGCACTCCAGCACGTCCAGAGCCCGGTCCAGGGTGCGCCCCTGGTTGCCACCCCCAGCCGTCGCTCCCATCCGTGCCCTCGCCCGCCCTTCCGTCGTCGTTCGCCCTGTCGCGGGAGGGGGCCGGTGTGCCCGCCCCCAAGGCGATGCGCGCATCGCAGTCCTCCCCTCAACGTAGCGGACGGGTTTCCGGCCGGTTGACACCGCGAAGCGTCGCAGGTCACACTCACTATCAACAAGCAATAGTAGCTATCACTCAATGATAGAAGGTGGGATCATGAAGGTCGCCGTGCTCGGGCTCGGAGAAGCCGGTGCCGTCTACGCCGGCGCGTTCGCGGCCGCCGGTTGGCAGACCGTCGGCTACGACCCCTCGCCGGAGGCGCGGACGCCCGAGGGGGTGGCGCGGGCCGCCTCGACCGGCGAGGCGGTCGCCGACGCCGACCTGGTCCTCAGCCTCACCACGGCCGCGTACGCGGTGACCGCGGCCGAGGACGCACGGCCGGTGCTGCGCCGGGACGCGGTGTACGTGGACCTCAACGCCGCCGCTCCGGCGACCAAGACCGGGGTGGAGGCGGCCCTGGGGGAATCCGCGCAGGTCGTGGACGGTGCGATCATCGGTTCGGTGCTCAGGTACGGTGCCGAGGTCAACGTCCTGCTCTCCGGCCCCGCCTCCGGGGCCGCCGCCCGGCTGCTCCGGGCGGTGGGCTCCGACGCCGAGCCGGTCGGCGGCGAGGTCGGGGCCGCGTCACGGCGCAAGCTGCTGCGCAGCGTCTTCATGAAGGGCCTGGGAGCCCTGATCACCGAGGCCGTGGACGCCGGGAGGGCCGCGGGGGAGGAGGCGTGGATGCGCACACAGGTCGCCGGCGCGCTCGCCGACGGCACATCCGCGCTGGAGCGCCTGGACAAGGGCACGCGCCTGCACGCCCTGCGCAGGGCGCACGAACTCCGCTCCAGCGTCGAACTCCTCAGTGAACTGGGCGTCGAGGCGCCCGTGAGCACCGGGGCAGCCGACCGCCACCTGTTCCTGGCGCGCTCGGGCGGGGAGGACGCGCGCGAGTTGGCGGACGCCTACGCGGGCGTCCCCACCGCCGCCATCGGCGACGGCCGCGACCGGCTCGGCTTCGTCTCCTCGCGCGTCCGCCCGGTCTGGCCCGGGGCGAGCGTCACCGGACGGGCGCTCACCGTCCTGACCCGCCCCGGCGACAACCGCGCCCTGCACCGGGCGCTGGCCCTCGCGCGGCCGGGGGACGTCCTGGTCGTGGACGGCGGGGGCGACACCTCACGCGCCCTGCTGGGCGAGCTCATCGCCGAACGCGCCCTCAACCGGGGTGTGCGCGGCATGGTGGTCGACGGCGCGGTCCGGGACGCCGACGAGCTCCGAGACCTGGGCTTCCCCGTCTGGGCGGCCGGGATCTCGCCCGCCGGGCCCTACAAGGACGGCCCGGGGCACGTGGGCCGGACGGTCTCGGTGGGCGGCGCGGTCTGCTCCACCGGGGACATCGTGGTCGCCGACGGCGACGGGGTGTTCTTCGTCCCCCGCCTGGAGGCGGAGCAGACCCTGAGCGCGGCCCGCGAGGTCGTTGCGGAGGAGGAGCGCCGCCGCGGGGCCATCCGGGCGGAACGCCGGTGAGCGCC
>NZ_LEKI01000099.1:0-22069 GCF_001029525.1 Nocardiopsis sp. RV163
GTCCGGCGGGGGCCGGAGCGCCCGCGCCCCGCCGGACCCGCCGGTCCGGCCGGACGCCGCCCTCGGCCAGGGCGCGGCGGACACCGGTGGACCCGCCGCGCTGGCCGACCCCGAGAACGCGGAGGCGGCGGTGGGCGAGGCCGTCGGGCTGGCCTCGGCGCGCCGGGCTTCACGGCCTGCTCCGCGCCGGAGGACGGGCCCCGGGGGGCCGGACGTCCGACGTGGAGTCCCTGCGGGCCGTCCTCGGCGAGGCGAGCCGGGCCGGCCGCCAGGGGTGGTCGGCGCCCCCGTCACCGACTGCCCCGAGGACATGACCGGGGGCACCGACCCGGGCGGGCGCTAACCCTCGCCGCGTAGGTTCTCCTTGAGGAACTCCACCTGGAGCAGCATCAGGTTCTCCGCGACCGTGGGGTCCGAGGGCGAGTGCGTCACCCCCGACAGCGGCAGCACCGTGTGCGGGCGCCCCGCCGCCATCAGCGCCGACGACATCCGCTGCGTGTGCGCGAAGGCGACGTTGTCGTCCGCCAGGCCGTGGACCATCATCAGCGGGCGCTCCAGCTTGGCCGCCTCCGCCAGGAGCGAACTGCGCCCGTAGGCCTCCGGCTCGCCCCCGGGGGTGCCCAGGTAGCGCTCGGTGTAGTGGGTGTCGTACAGCTCCCAGTCGATGACCGGAGCGCCCGCCACCGCCGCGTGGAACACGTCCGGGCGGCGCAGCACCGCCAGCGCGGCCAGGTACCCGCCGAACGACCAGCCGTGGATGCCCACCCGCGACACGTCCAGGAAGTCGAACCGCTCCGCCGCGTCCTCCAGCGCCGCCACCTGGTCCTCCAGGACCGGCGCGGCCAGGTCGAGGTGGACGCTCTGCTCCCACTCCACCCCGAGGCCCGGCGTGCCCCGGCCGTCCGCGATGAGCACCGCGAACCCCTGTTCGGCGTACCACTGGGCGGTCAGGTAAGCCCCGCGCGCGTTGAGCACCCGCTGGGCGTGCGGACCGCCGTAGGGCGCCATCAGCACCGGCAGCGGGCGCAGCCCCTCCCGGTACCAGGAGGGCAGCACCAGTGCGCTCGGGATCCGCCGCTCACCGGCTCGCCAGAACTCCACGCGCGGTTCGGGCAGGTCCGGGGCCTCGGCCAGGCTCTCGATCTCCGAGCAGGAGCGGCGCGTCTCGGTGGCCGCGCCGCGCAGCACCACCGTGCGCGCGCCCGGGAAGTCCATCGACCGGTGCTGCACCACCAGCGTGTCGACGCGCAGCCGCCCCGAGCGCACGCCGCTGTGCGCACCCGAGTCCGCGGACGTGCTGCACCCGTGCCCGGGTACCTCCACCGGCGCGGCCAGGCCCGTGCCCAGCTCGACCAGCCACAAAGACACGTCCGCGGGGCTCCCGGCGGGCGAACCCGAGTACAGGACCCGGTCACCGTCCACGTCCACCACGCCGCGCACGTACACGTCCGGGGGGCTGACCGGGGCGTCGCCGACGTAGATCCGGCGCTCGCCCCCGGCCTCGCGGCCGATCCACACCAGGTCGCCCGCACCGGTGAAGGCGGGAACGCCCGGCATCAGCTCGACCCACACGCCGTCGGACTCGGTGCGCGACTCCACCGCCAGGCCGGTCGCGGGGTCGGCGCTGAACAGGGTCAGCGTGCGCTGATCGCGGCTCTGCGCGGTGAACACCACGGTGGGCGTGCCGTCCGGCCCGGTCGTCCAGCCGACCGTGGCCAGGTAGGGCAGGGCCTCGCGGTCCCACTCGACCCAGGCCGGTTCGGGCCGCCCGCCCCCACGCGGGCCGACCCGGAACACCGCCAGGCGCACGTCGGCGTTGGCGCCGCCCGCGGGCGGGTAGCGCAGGGCCGTCGGCTCCTGCGCGGGGCTGCCGGGGTCGCAGACGTACCAGGTGTTCACCCCGGACTCGTCCACGCGCGCGACGGCGAGCGCGGAGCCGTCCGGCGCCCACCAGAAGCCCCGGTAGCGCCCCATCTCCTCGGCGGCCACCAGTTCGGCCAGGCCCCACGTGACGTCGGGGCCGTCCGGTTCGGCCACCGGGCGGTCGCCGTGGTCCGGCTCGGCTGCGGCGATGTCCAGGACGCGCACCGCGCCGCCGCTGACGTAGGCGACCCGGTCTCCCGCCGGGCTGATGCGCGGGTCCACGACGGGGGTGGCGGCGGGCAGCTCGCGCGGAGCGGCGCCGTCGCCGACCAGGTCGACGTAGAACAGCCGCCCGGACAGGGTGAACACCGCGCGGGTGAACGCCTCGTCCACCGAGTACGACACGATCCCGCCGCCGCTCTCGCGCAGCCGCTCGCGGCGGGCCCGCTCCTCGGGCGGGAGGTTCTCGTCGTCGGCGCCCAGGGAGCGGGGGTCGGCGACCACCGTGTCCGTTCCCGTCCCTTCCGTGTCGTGCACCCACAGGCAGGTGGCCTTGTCCACCCCGTCGCGTCCCCGGAGGAAGGCGACGCGCCTTCCGTCCGGCGAGATCTGGAACGCGCGGGGGACACCGATCGAGAAGCGCTGCGTGCGGGCCTGTTGGCGAGGAAAGCTCATAGGCCGATTGTGTCCCATACCGCACCCGGGCGGGGAGCCGGACCGGCGGCCCGAAGCCCCCGGTGGAGAGCGCGATGCGGGAGGTGGCGGGCGGATGCGACCGGTATCGTTCGCTACGTGACTGACAGGCGACTGATGATGGTGCACGCGCACCCCGACGACGAGAGCATCGTCACCGGAGCCACCCTGGCCAAGTACGCGGCCGAGGGTGCCGGTGTGACCCTGGTGACCTGCACGCTGGGGGAGGAGGGCGAGGTCATCCCGGACGACCTCGCGCACCTGGCCTCCGACCGAGGGGACACCCTCGGCGAGCACCGGATCGGCGAGCTGGACAAGGCCTGTCTGGCGCTCGGCGTGCGCGACCACCGCTTCCTGGGCGGCCCCGGCCGCTACCGGGACTCGGGGATGATGGGCGCGCCCACCAACGGGCACCCCCGGGCGTTCTGGGGCGCTGACGTGGAGGAGGCCGCCACACTCCTGGCGCAGGTCATCCGCGAGGTCCGCCCGCACGTGCTGGTCAGCTACGACGAGCACGGCGGCTACGGGCACCCCGACCACGTCCAGGCGCACAGGGTCGCGCGCCGGGCCTTCCTCCGGGCGGGGGAGCGGTCCATGCCCGGCACACCCTGGCGGGTCCGCAAGCTCTACGCGATCGCCCAGCCGGTCTCGCGCATCGAGGCGTCCATCGCGCGGCTGCGGGAGGAGTCCGGCTCCTTCACCCCGCCCGTCCGGGTGTCCGACATCGCCCGGGGCACCCCCGAGACGGCGGTGACCACCCGTGTGGACGCCACCGACCACTGGGCGGCCAAGGCGCTCGCGATGCGAGCCCACGCCACGCAGATCACGGTGGAGGGCGAGCGCTTCGCCCTGTCCAACGACATCGCCCAGGAGATCGACGCCGTGGAGTACTTCACCCTGCTGGTGGGGCCGACGACGCGCATCCAGCACGGGGAGTACGAGACCGACCTGTTCGCGGGGCTGTGACCGCGACCGGTGGGGCCGAGCGTCTACCCTCGTCGCTGTGACCACCACACCTGAGACCGCCGTACCCGCCGAGGGCAAGCCCTCCGCCGGTTTCCTGTCGCCGGTGCTGACAGGGACGACCCTCGTGGTCCTGCTGCTGCTCGGCGCCGCGGCGGGCATGCTCGCCACCACCGGCGCGGGCTGGCTGACCCTGCACTGGGGCGCGGGCACAGCGGTCCGGGCCGTGGGCGCGGTGGGGCTGCTGGCCTTCCTGGTGCTGCTGTACGGCGCTTGCCGCCTGTGCGCGTGGGGCAGCCGCCGCGCCTCCGGGGCGGCGGCCTTCGCGCTCGGCTACCTGGCCGTGCTGATCGGGATGGTCGGCTACATGCCCGGCGGCGACATCGTGCTCACGAACCACATCATGCACAACGCGTACCTCTTCGGGGTGATGCTCGTGCTGGTGTTCGCCGTGATCCGCAGTTGGTCGTTCGCGCCGCCGCCGGGTTCCCCGAGGACCGCGGCGCCCGGGGCCGACGCGCCGCCCGCCGCCGGGGGCTACCAACGGACGCGGCCCTCCGGCAAGGCGCGGCCCTGGCGCGAGGGCTAGGAGCGCGGCCCCCGAAGGCGGGAGGCCCGTGAGGCGCCCGCCTCACGGGCCTCCGAGGCCCCGGTTCCGGTCAGGCCCAGAACTGGAGGAGCAGCTCGCCGTAGAAGGCGATGCCGCGGAACACCGGGTTGGGCAGCACCAGGTCGAACAGGCCGTACACCGCGTCCACCAGCAGGTCGTTCAGGCCCGGGAACCACAGGACCGCGAACACGGCCACCGAGCCGAACAGTGCGTTGGCCCGGGCCGTGGCGACCCACGTGCCGCGCGTCCGGGCGGCCAGCACCTCGAAGCCGTCCAGACCGGGCACGGGCAGCAGGTTGATCAGGGCGGCCGTCAGGTTCGCGAAGCACAGGAAGGCCATCGCCGAGATCGCCCAGTTGGTCGTGTCGTTGCCCGGGGGCACCAGGACGGACACGGTGACCGCGAACGCGGCGGCCACCAGGAGGCTGGCCAGCGGTCCGGCGAGCGCCACCAGGACGCGGCGGCCCCGGGACGGGATGCGGTCCCAGTCCACGTAGGTGGGCGGACCGGTCATGCCGAAGGCGCCCAGGCCCAGGTAGGCCGAGGGCAGGACCAGTCCGGCGAAGGCCTGCCGGTAGGCGAACGGGTTCAGCCTCAGGTAGGCGCTGCCGCGCAGCGAGCGGTCGCCGGCCAGGTAGGCGGCGAGGGCGTGCGCGAACTCGTGCACGGCCAGGGAGGCGATCCAGCAGAGCAGGATGAACAGCGGCGGGACCAGCGGGGTGACGCTGGTGCCCTCGGCGGCCCACTCCAGCTCCGCTGCGGTCCACGACAGCCAGCCCGCGAACCCGGCCAGGCCCAGCAGCAGCACGAACACCGGGCTGGGCAGGAAGTCCGCCCAGCTCCCGGGGCGCGCGGCGTCGGGGCCGCCCGGTGAGGCGCCATCGGTCACCTCCGGGGACGCGGACGGGGCCTTCGCGTCCTCCGCCCCCGAGGCGTCCCGGGGACGGGCGCCGGTTCCGGAGCCCCCGTCGCCGCCGGGGCCCTCGGCGTCCCGCCCCAGGCCGGGCCGGTTGAGGGCGTCCTCGGGCATCTGCTCCCACGGGTCGGCGACTGCCCCGCCGGCCTCGGGCACGTCGGTCGTCTCCGCCTTGCGCGGCGGCTCGGGCGCGGGCATGGTGCTCCTGCTGGTCTCGGATGGTTCGCGCTCCAGGTTAGGCCCTGGTCGGCACCCGCTCGCAGCGGGTGGCCGGTGAGGGGCGCGGCAGGAGGCGGCCCGCCGGTCAGACCACGGCCCGCGGCGCCACCGCCGACTGGTGCAGGCAGGCGATCGCGAACGCCCGCCCCGGCGCGGTCAGCTCCCGGCGTCCCGCGCCGTCGTCGTCGGTGAGCAGGCCCAGGGTCTCCAGCAGCCAGCTCACCGCCATCACCAGCGCGCGCACCTGGTCCGAGGCGGCCTCCGCGGTACGCCGGTGAGACGCGGCGTGCCTGCCCGAGGGAGCCGGGGGCTCCGCCGGGACCCACCCCGATTCGGTCAGCGCCCTCTCCGCCGCCTCCACGTCCGACTCGCCGCGGCGCGCGTGCGAACCGCTGCCCTGCGGGGTGCGCGCCAGCAGCATGCCCAGCAGCGTCTCCGCCGCGGCCTGGTCCAGGCCCCCGGTGCGGCACAGGGTCTCGGTGGCCGCCTGCCACAGCGCCTCGGGGTCCTCCCGCAACTGGCGCCCGCGCCGCGTCAGGACCAGGCGGCGGCCCGACCTGCGGACCGCGCGCATTCCCCGCAGCGCCTGGTGCAGGGCGATGAGCTGCATGGCGTCGGTCTCGCTGCGCGGCGGTTCGGGGGTGGTCCGCCACCCGAAGTCCTCGCACATCTGGCGCACCACACCCGGCGAGATGTAGCCGATCTGGGTGAGCGCGATCCCCTCCGCGGCCAGGTCCAGCAGCCGCTGGAGCGGCGCCATCGCGGCCTCGGCCCCGCGCGGCACGTCGGCGCCCGCGATGATCTGGCCCACCAGCGGCCACAGGCGCTGGCGGTGCGGGTGCGCGGACGAGCTCAACCAGGCGCGCACCCGCTCCTCGCGGATCCGGTCCAGGTGGCTCAGCCCCCGGTTGTCCGGCTGTGTGAGGAAGGAGCGGGCGAACCTCTCCTGGGCGGGCCGCCACCCGCGCTTGCCGGGGCGCACGTCGCCCAGGGTGATCGCCAGCTCCAGCGCCGACGCGGTCTCGTCGCGGGCCTCGATCTCGGCGTCGCCGACCGCCGTCCCCCAGGTCAGCTCGGGCAGGTCCGGCGGCTCCACGCCCGACTCCCACATGAGCCGCTCGTACATCGCCAGGCCCGCGGTGTGGTCGCCGTCGTAGACGGTGAGCAGGGCCGCGGTCTCCGGCGCCGAGCAGATCTGCGCGTACCGGTGCAGTTGGAGGAGGGCGAAGAGGCTGCCCAGGGCTCTGACCGCGAACAGCCGGTCCTCGGCGCGGTCGTGGAAGCGGACCGGGAGTTCGAACCAGCAGAACCGCTGCACGGCGTGCTGGTTGAGCCTCTCGATCTCCCGCTCCGGAGCCAGCGTGTCCAGGGCCGACCGGGCCATGTCGGCCGCCCGCTCGTCCCGGCTCGCCAGCTCGGCGAGGGCGGACGCTACTGCTTCGCGCATGACGGGCGCTCACCACCTCCCCGCGTACCGGCGCCCGTTCCGCGTGGATGTGCCGCCGGGGGGCGCGATGCTTCGTTAGTCGGTTCCCCGGCGGACCGGCTGGACCCGCCGCGGAACTGTGCGTTTTCTACCCCGCAGGGCCCGAAGAATGCCACTGTCCAGGCGCGACCTGTGCGCCTCGCGACGTCCGCCGGGCGGACGCCGCCTCACTCCGTGGAACCCGGAACGCACGGGGTTCAGGGCGTTCGCGGCGGATTCCCACCGCGGCGGCGAGGGGGTGCGGGGGGAACGACCCGGCTCGCGGCGATCGTCGACTCGGCGACCTCCACCGCCGAGCCGTCACGGCGGCGCACGGTGAGGACGCCGTCGTCCCAGGACTCCACGACACCGACGATATCGGTGAACCCGCCCTCGGGGAGGCGTATTCGTACGGAGACGCGCCGACCGGTGTCGGCGGGAGAGATCCTGTGGACCAGACGTCCTCCCATGTGCAAGGAAATGCCCCCCGATTGTGCGCTGGGTGTTCTCCGCCGTCATACTAGGACTACGACATCTGTGCCAATTGCTTGCAGAGCCCGGGAACAGGGGCTAGGGCGCCCGCACGCCGGTCCCGGCCCGGAGTCTGCGAAGATCCCCGCCTCCCCCGTGGAACGCGGGGGTGAGACAAGGAGTACGACGTGACCTACGTCATCGCGCAGCCCTGTGTTGATGTACTGGACAAGGCGTGCATTGACGAGTGCCCCGTGGACTGCATCTACGAGGGCGACCGCATGCTCTATATCCACCCGGACGAGTGCGTTGACTGCGGTGCGTGTGAGCCTGTCTGCCCGGTGGAGGCCATCTACTACGAGGACGACCTCCCCGAGCAGTGGTCCGACTTCTACAAGGCCAACGTCGACTTCTTCGACGACCTCGGCTCCCCGGGCGGCGCCTCCAAGGTCGGCAAGATCGACCGCGACCACCCGCTCGTGGCCAAGCTGCCGCCGCAGGCCGAGTAGCCCGGCGGCGCGCCGGGCGGGTTCCGGCGCTTCGGGGCCGGGGACGCCCCCGGCACCCCTATGGCGCAGAGGGTGCGCGGGCCCGACCAGCCCGGCTTGGACGACGTCTCGCGCCGACCCCCGTGGCGGGGGTCGGCGCGATTCCTGTGTGACGCGCGGTCCCGTGTGACCTGTGGCAACAGACCCGACCTGGATGGAGTAAGTGCGATGGCCGAGCGGCGACCCGTGGCGAAGCGGCTCCCGACCTTCCCGTGGGACCGGCTGGCGCCCTACAAGCGCAGGGCCGCCGAGCACCCCGACGGCATCGTCGACCTGTCCGTGGGCACCCCCGTCGACCCGGTTCCCGCCCTGCTGCGCAAGGCCCTCGCCGACGCCGCCGACGCGCCCGGCTACCCCCAGACCTGGGGCACACCCGCGCTGCGCGCCTCCGTCGCGGGCTGGCTGGAGCGCCGCCACGGCGTGCGCGTCGATGAGGGCGCCGTCCTGCCCACCGTGGGCTCCAAGGAACTCGTGGCCTGGCTGCCCACGCTCCTGGGCCTCGGCGCGGGCGACACGGTGGTCCACCCCGAGCTGGCCTACCCCACCTACGACATCGGCGCGCGCGTGGCCGGGGCCTCCCCGGTGGCCTCCGACGGCCTGACCTCCCTGGGCCCCGCCCCCGTCGGCCTGGTGTGGGTGAACTCGCCGAGCAACCCGACCGGCCGGGTCCTGGGCACCGCGCACCTGCGCAAGGTGGTGGAGTGGGCCCGCGAGCGCGGCGCGATCGTGGCCTCCGACGAGTGCTACCTCGACCTGGGCTGGGACGGCGCCGAACCGGTGTCCATCCTGCACCCGGACGTGTGCGGCGGCTCCCACGACAACCTGCTGGCCGTGCACTCGCTGTCCAAGCGCTCCAACCTGGCCGGGTACCGAGCGGCCTTCGTCACAGGGGACCCCGCGCTTGTCGAGGAGCTGCTGGCGGTGCGCAAGCACGCGGGGATGATCGTCCCCGCGCCCGTCCAGGCGGCCATGAGCGCCGCCCTGGACGACGACGCGCACGCCGCCGAGCAGAAGGAGCGCTACCGCTCCCGTCGCGCCAGGCTGCGCGAGGCCCTGGAGGGCGCGGGATGGCGCATCGGGCACTCCGAGGCCGGGCTGTACCTGTGGGCGGCCCACCCCGACCACGACGCCTGGGGCGCGGTGGCCCACCTCGCCGAACGCGGTGTGCTGGTCGCCCCCGGGGACTTCTACGGCCCGGCGGGCGCCGGACACGTGCGCGTGGCTTTCACCGCCACCGACGAGCGGGTCGGGGCCGCGGCCGAGCGCCTGGCCTGAGGCCGGGCCGCCGTCCGGGCGGCCCGGCCGGTCGTCCACAGGCGGACGGGAGGCGGTGGCCGCCGCGTACCGGGGGGGCGGTCCCGTTGCCGTACCGGGGCCCACCCGCCCCGGTGCCATGCGGCGTGCCCCGCCGCCCGGCCACCGGCCCGGGGCCGGTGGCCGAGCCGGTCGGCCAACCGGCCCGGAAGCGGGCCCGCGAACCGTCCCGGACCACCGGGTCACTCCAGGACCAGGCCGCCCCCGGTGTCGCCCCCGTCGGCCGCAGACCAGTCCTCGGCGCCGTCCGTGCCGTCCGAGGCCCGCCACCGCTGCCCGTCGTAGGACACCGACGTCAGCCCGTACTCCTCGGCGTGGGCCACCGCCCACAAGGCCATCGCCCAGCCCAGGTCGCCGGTCCGCGGCTCCTCGTCCCCGTCCGGCGGCAGGTCCGCGGGGGCGGTGCCGAACACCCGCTCCATCTCCTCCAGGACGGCTTCGGTGTCCGCCTCGCCGGACCGCAGGTCAGCCAGCCCCTCGGCGCCGTACCAGCACGTCAGCGCCGCCCCCTGCGTGCCGGTGAAGACCTCGGCCATCCGGGTGGACAGGCGCTCGTGCTGGTCGTAGGCGTAGCCGTCGGCGCTGCGCTGCACCGCCTGGGCCGCCTCGTAGACCGGGATGGACCTCCAGCCCTCCACCTCCACCAGCTCCTCGTAGAAGGAGCTGCTGGCGTACACCGGGTCCAGGATCTGCTCCGGGTCGCCCCACTCCTGCGAGGGCCGCTGCTGGAACAGCCCCAGGGAGTCCCGGTCGCCGTACTCCACGTTGTAGAACGCCGACTCCTGCCACACCGTGGCGAAGGCGATCGTCACGGCCTCCGGGGGCAGGTCCCGGCCGAACGCCACACCCCCCACCGTGGCCGCGCTCGCGGCCTGCGGGTTCTCCATCGGGTACCGGCCGTCGGACATCGTCAGGCGGCAGCCGGGCTCGGGCGGGGGAGTGGTGTCGATCGGCTCGAACGTGGTCAGCACGTAGTAGGCCCCGGCGACGAGCGAACCGCAGACGAGGACCAGGGAGAGCAGGATCTTGACGAAGGCGGAGAGCCTCCGGCGCTTACTGGGCACGGGCGAACCAAGGGTCGGCGACAGGTGTGCGCTCCGCACCGGCAGGGGGCGTCGCGCGGGGGCGCACGCGGCGCCACGGCCGCATTGTAGCCGCCGCCCGCCGCGGTGGTCGGCCGCGTACGGGGGTGACGGCCGCCTCGGGGAGGGCGTGCCCCCGCACCCGGGGCGAGCGGCTAACGTGTGTGCACATGACCAGCTCGTACTCCAGCCCGCTGCCCGACCGCATCGACGAACTCTGGGAGAGCCGCGCCGAGCTCACGCCCGGCCACACCGAGGCCCGTGAGACCATCATCGGCGCGATCGACCAGATCGACGAGGGCAAGGCCCGCGTGGCCTTCGTCGACCCCTCCACCGACGAGGTCGTGGTCGACGAGCGCGCCAAGCGCTCCATCCTCCTCGGCTTCAAGGTCCTGGAGATGAAGGAGTCGCACGTCGGCGACTTCTACCACCACGACCGGATGCCGCTCAAGACCCGCTTCGACGGCGTCCGCGTCGTCGCCGGCGCGATCGCCCGCTGGGGCTCCTACCTCGCCCCCGGCGTCGTCCTGATGCCTTCCTTCACCAACATCGGCGCCCACGTCGGCTCCGGCACGATGGTCGACACCTGGGCCACGGTCGGCTCCTGCGCCCAGGTCGGCGAGAACGTCCACCTGTCCGGCGGCGTCGGCGTCGGCGGCGTCCTCGAACCGCCGCAGGCCTCCCCGGTGGTCATCGAGGACGACGCCTTCCTCGGCTCCCGCAGCATGGTCGTCGAGGGCGCCCGCGTGCGCAGGGGCGCCAAGCTCGGCGCGGGCACCATCCTCACCTCCTCCACCCGCGTGTTCGACGCCGAGACCGGCGAGGAGCTCCCGCGCGGCGAGGCCCCGGCCTGGTCGGTGTGCGTCACCGCCAACCGCGCCAAGAGCTTCCCCGGCGGCGACTTCGGCATGCCGGTGCTGCTCGTGCTCAGGCGCCTTAAGGAGGGCGAGGAGCACGACAAGCTCGCGCTCAACGACCTGCTCCGCGAGCACGGCGTCAACGCCTGATCCGTCCGCACCCGACCGGGGCGCCCTTCCCGCACGGGAGGGCGCCCCGTCGTGCTCCACGGTGAGTTCTGGTCGCGCCCCCGGTTGCCCCAGACTGGGGGACAGTGATCCGGAGCGGGGGCACCCCCGCTCCGACGGCTTCCAACCTCACCGAAACGGGGCGACACATGCTGGACCTGACCTCGGACGCCGCGGCCCTGACCGCCGCACTCGTGGACATCCGATCCGAGAGCGGCGACGAGAAGGTCCTCGCCGACGCGGTCGAGAGCGCACTGTCGGCCCTGCCCCACCTGCGCGTCAGCCGTGACGGCGACGCCGTCGTCGCCCGCACCGACCTGGGCCGCCCCCGCCGCGTCGTCGTCGCCGGGCACATCGACACCGTCCCCATCGTGGACAACGTGCCCTCCCGCGTCGTCGGCGACCGCCTCTACGGGTGCGGCACCTCGGACATGAAGGCCGGTGTCGCCGTCCAGCTCAGGACGGCAGCCCTGGTCGCCGAGCCGGTGCACGACGTCACCTACGTCTTCTACGACAACGAGGAGGTCGACGCCTCCCGCAACGGCCTGCTCCGCCTGGCCCGCAACCACCCCGAGTGGCTGGCGGGGGACTTCGCGGTCCTCATGGAGCCCACCGACGGCGTCATCGAGGGCGGCTGCCAGGGCACCATGCGCGTTGAGGTCACCACCCGGGGCAAGCGCGCCCACAGCGCCCGCTCCTGGATGGGCGTGAACGCGATCCACGGCGCCGGAGCGGTCCTGGACGTCCTGCGCGCCTACACCCCGCGCCGGCCCGAGGTGGAGGGGCTGCGCTTCCACGAGGGCCTCAACGCCGTGGCCATCGAGGGCGGGGTCGCGGGCAACGTCATCCCCGACGAGTGCGTGGTCCGGGTCAACTACCGCTTCGCCCCCGACCTGTCCGTCGCCGAGGCGGAGGCGCACCTGCGCGAGGTCTTCGACGGGTTCGAGGTCGCCGTGGTCGACGCCGCCGCCCCCGCCCGCCCCGGGCTGGACGAGCCCTCGGCCGCGGCGTTCGTCACCGAGGTGGGGGAGGGCAGCGCCCGCGCCAAGCTCGGCTGGACCGACGTCTCCCGC
The DNA here is from genome assembly GCF_001029525.1 of Nocardiopsis sp. RV163. Taxonomy (NCBI): domain Bacteria; kingdom Bacillati; phylum Actinomycetota; class Actinomycetes; order Streptosporangiales; family Nocardiopsidaceae; genus Nocardiopsis; species Nocardiopsis sp. RV163. The sequence goes on from NZ_LEKI01000099.1 coordinate 12,243, forward strand.
TTCTCCGAACTGGGCGTGCCCGCCGTCAACTACGGCCCCGGCGACCCGACGCTCGCCCACACCAAGGACGAGTACGCCGAGATCCCCCGCATCCGCGAGGCCGAGGAGCGCATGGTCGCCTGGCTGTCGGGCGCCCGCTGAGCCCCGCCGCGCCCCGGTCGGCGGGCCCGTGACCAGCCCCGGCACCGGCCGGGGCGGCGAAAAGGCCCTTCGCGGCCACCCGTGTGAAACGTGAGGTTCAGGTGTGAGCCGGTTCCACGCGGATAGCTTTACGTCATGACGGAAGAAGAAGAGACTGTACGACGCGCCGGGCCCCTCACCTACCGGGGCGACTCCATCCCCAACACCACCACCGACCAGCGCCTCCTCGACCAGCGGGGCCCCACTGACTGGGTGCACACCGACCCCTGGCGGGTACTGCGCATCCAGTCGGAGTTCGTGGAGGGCTTCGGCCTGCTCTCGGAGCTGCCCTCGGCGGTGAGCGTGTTCGGCTCGGCCCGCCTGCGCCAGGGCAACCGCTACTACGACATCGGCGTCCAGATGGGCGCCAAGCTGGCGGAGGCCGGTTACGCCACCATCACCGGCGGCGGGCCGGGGATGATGGAGGCGGTCAACAAGGGCGCCCAGCAGGCGGGCGGGCTCTCGGTGGGGCTCGGCATCGAGCTGCCGTTCGAGCAGACGCTCAACGACTACGTCGACATCGGAGTGACCTTCCGGTACTTCTTCGTCCGCAAGACGATGTTCGTGAAGTACTCCCAGGCGTTCGTGGTCCTGCCCGGGGGTTTCGGCACCCTGGACGAGCTGTTCGAGGCGGCCACCCTCGTGCAGACCAACAAGGTCACCCGCTTCCCGATCGTGCTGATCGGCACCGAGTTCTGGGGCGGGATGCGGGACTGGATCCGCTCCAGCCTGCTGGAGAACCAGCTCATCAAGTCGCACGACATGGAACTGGTCCATGTGACCGACGACCTCGACGAGGTGGTCGACATCATCCGCAAGTCCCACCTGGACATCCACCGCCAGTACGAGCAGTCGGAGGTCCGCCCCGGCCCCGAGCAGTAGGGGCGTCGGGCGGGCGGCGGCGTACGGCCCCGGCCGCGCGCCGCTCCGGCGCGGTGGTCCCGGCGGGGGCAGCGGCCGACCGCGACGGCCGTGCCCGGCCCGGGCGGCGTGTGGCACGATCGTGTCCGTGCCCGTTCTCATCATGGTCCTCGTCGCCGCCGCCGCGCTCGCCGTCCTCGTGGGCGTCGTCTACATCGTGCTGGGCAAGGGCGGCCAGCTCGCCCGCTTCGAGGCCGACCACCCCCCGCTCGCCCTGCCCGAAGACCGGCCCGTCAAGGCTTTCGACCTGGGTCGCCTGATGCTGCCCCTGGCCATGTGGGGCTACCACGTGCGCGCCGTGGACGAGCTGCTGCTGCGCCTCACCGCCACGCTGCGCGAGCGCGAGGAGCGCATCGAGGACCTGGAATGGCGCCTGTCGCGCCTGGACCCCTCCTACGTTCCGGAGGGCACCGGTCCGGTTCCCGGGGCGCACCTGCCCGGCGACGCCTACGCCCCCGAGCAGGACGTGCGCCGCCCCGCCGCGGCCGGGAGCACCGGGGTCGCGGACTTCGGGAGCGGTGCCTTCCGGCCCGGGGCCCCGACCGGCCAGGCGGACCCCGCCGCCCGGGGTTTCGCGCCCGTCGGATCCGTGGGGACCACCGCGCCCATGGGTGCCACAGGGGGCACCGCGCCCACCGAGGTCATCGAGGGCGTCGAGGGTGAGGACGCCCCGGAGGCCGGGGATGACGTGGAGGGCGCCGCGCGCTCGGAAGGTCCCGGGGACCCCGAGCCCGCCGGGAGCCCCGGGTTCGATCGACGCCCCGGAACCGCCGGAAGTCCCGAGTCCCCACCGGGCTCCGGGGAAGCGGAGGACTCCGCCGGGGCCGGGGAGCGCCCCGGCGCGGCGGGAGAACCCGGGGCCTCTGACGCCTCCCCGTCGCTCGGCGACGGGCGCTGACCCCGTACCCGAACCTGTGGCGCGGGTCACGTTTGGCGATGCCGTCCTGACCTGGCCTTCGCCTTTTTCTATGCCGTGCATCACAGCCCCCGCGCGGTCGTAGGGCGAAACCTGCGGGTTCGGGTGCTCTATCCTCGGTCGCTGTATCCGCGTTCCCCCCGCTCCGCCGGAGCGGGTGCATCACCTTTGAGGATGGCGAGGATGGACACAGCAGCCGAACTGGAGTCGGGAGCCGACGACCGGCGCGAAGGGCCCGCTTCCTCCGTGACAGCCGCCTCCCCCGTGCAGCTGTCCCTGTGGCCGCCGCCCAGGTCGACCCGGCACAGCGGCAGGCGCCGCCGCCAGTTCACCGTTCTGGGCGCGGTCGCGCTGGCCGTCCTCCTGATCGGCGGAGGGGCCACCGCGTGGGCCCTGCTGGCGGACGGCGAAGAGACCGCGCAGGAGGCCGTCGCCCCGGCGGAGTACTTCGTCGGAGCCTGGGCGGGCGAGATGGTCCAGGTGAACACCGAGGGCCAGCACGTCGCCGACTGGCACGCCGAGGTGCGGATCGAGGAGGGCGCCGAGCGCGGCAGCACCGCCTGGACGACCTTCGCCTGCTCGGGGACGCTCGTGCTGTCCGCGGGCGACAACGACCGGCGCGTCTACGCCTACACCGAGACCGCCGACCCGGAGGACCGCTGCGTCGACGAGGCCGAGCTGACCGTGTCGCCCGTCGCGGACGGCGGACTGAGGGCGGAGTGGTCCTCTGTCACCGACGAGGGTACCCGGATGACGTCGACGGGGCCCCTGAGCTGATCCGGTCGTCCGGATCGCCGCCCTCTCCGGGCGCTGGTCCGGCAGCCGGGAGGTGGTGCCGTCTCGGAGCCGTCCGACCGCGGCCCCGGGGCGGAGGGTTTCCCACCGGGACGAAAGCCCAGTTCGGGGATGTTGTCCAGGTGTAGCCGGTCTTCCGGGTCCGGGCCGCCGCCTCCGGTCGGGTCCTGCACGGACCTCCGTGCGCTCACCGGATTTCGGCCAGTACCGATATAACCTTACTGACCGACGTTTCCTCGTTGGTGGAAACCGCCGAATGCGGCCCGGCCGCCGACTGGCGCACACACGGGGGCCAACCTCCGAGATAATGGTCGAAGAGTGATTCACGTCCCTTAAGCCACACGGGCGCGAGTCACGCGGAACCGGCCTACGGCTCCGGAGCCGAGACGGGCCAAGCGGATCGGCGCCGGTGCTGTGGGTCGGCCCCGGTCACCCGCGAGGAACACCTAGAAAGGGGAATGGCATGGCGGCGATGAAGCCGAGGACCAGCGACGGGCCGATGGAGGTCACCAAGGAGGGTCGCGGCATCATCATGCGGGTCCCGCTGGAGGGGGGCGGACGCCTGGTCGTCGAGCTGACGCCGGCCGAGGCGACCGAACTCCGGGACGCGCTCAAGGGTGTCGTCGGCTAGGTCCGGCACCACGTTCTTCCCTCACCCATCCGGGCCGGAACGCCCGACGGCCCCCGAGGCCGTAGACCCCCATGACAGCGAACGATTGTGAGCGGCCTGTGCCATTCGCCACGGAGATCCAGTCCCGTTCGGGGAACCTCGCCGAATCCACCGCGGACCTGCTGGTCCTTCCCGTCCTCTCGGGAGACGGCGGACCCGCGGAGGTCGAAGGGGTCGCTGAGGGCGGCCTGACACAGGTGCTTCCGGCTCCGCTCACCGACCTGTTCGCGCACTACTCGCTCACCGGGAAACCCGGTGAGCTGGCCCAGTTCCCGGTGCCCCGGGACCAGGGGCTGGTACGGCTGGCCCTTCTGGGGGTCGGTTCGGGTTCCCCCGACGACCTCCGGAAGGCCGGCGCAGCCCTGTCCCGGGCCGCCCGGGGAAGAGAGCGGGTCGCCCTGGCCTGGCCGGGTGCCGGCGCCGAAGCCGCCACCGCCTTCGCCGAGGGCGCCCTCCTGGCCTCCTACACCTTCAGCCTCAAGACCGCCGAACCCCCGGCGGACAAGCGCCCCGCCCCGGTGGTCGAGGTGGTGGCCCCGGACCCCGGTGACCTCACCGACGCGCTGGAGCGCGGCACCCGGCTGGCCGCGGCCACCGCCCTGGCCCGCGACCTCATCAACACCCCGTCCCTGACCAAGGACCCCGCGTGGATGGCCGCGCGAGCCGGCGAGGTCGCCGAGGACGCGGGCCTGCAGATGCGGGTCTGGGACGAGGCGGAGCTGGAGCGCGACGGCTTCGGCGCGATCCTCGCCGTCGGTCGGGGGTCCTCGCGCCCCTCCCGGCTCGTCCAGCTCTCCTACACCCCCGAGAACCCCACCGCGCACGTGGTGCTGGTCGGCAAGGGCATCACCTTCGACACCGGCGGCCTCTCGCTCAAGCCCAACGACAACATGTCGCTGATGAAGACCGACATGAGCGGCTCGGCGGTCGTGCTCGCCGTGCTGTCCGCGCTGTCGGCCGTGGGGGCCCCGGTACGGGTGACCGGTCTGCTGGCCCTGGCCGAGAACGCCTTCGGCGGCGACGCCACCCGCATCGGCGACGTGCTCACCACCTACGACGGCACGACCGTGGAGGTGCTCAACTCCGACGCCGAGGGCCGCCTGGTCCTGGCCGACGCCATGGGCTACGCGGTCGCCGCGCTGGCCCCGGACGTACTCGTGGACGTGGCCACGCTCACCGGCGCGGCCAAGGTCGCGCTCGGCACGGGCACGGGCGCCCTCTACAGCACCGACGACGCGTTGGCCGCCGAGATCGAGAACGCGGGCAGGGCCTCCGGCGAGCCGCTGTGGCGGATGCCGCTGACCGAGGAGTACGTCGAGACCACCAAGTCCCGTGTGGCTGACCTCGCCAACATCGGCACCCGCCGCGAGTTCGGCCCGGCCGGAGCCACCGACGCGGCCCTGTTCCTGCGCGAGTTCACCGGCGGCGTGCCCTGGGCCCACCTGGACATCGCCGGTCCCGGCCGTTCGACCAAGGAGAGCGGCCTGCTCAGCAGGGGCGGCACCGCCTTCGCCACGCGCACGCTGCTGCGCTGGCTCGCCGGACGCTAGGCAGTGTTTTTTGGACCTGCGCTCCGCTTCGGTCCGTGTTCGGGCGCCCGGAGCACGGGAATCTTCGGCGCCTACGACGAATTCGCTCGTTCCTCACGAATCCGTCTCCGGCCCCTCCAGAACCCCGTGGGCGCCCGAACCAACACCCCACCAGCTCAGACCTGTTCAAAAAACAGAACCGGGCCCCGCGCCCGGCAGGACGCGCTGGAACTCGTGCATGCGCTCCACCGGGCGAAAGCCCAGGCGTAGGTTGACCCGGCGCATGGGGGCGTTCTCCGGCGCGTTCCAGGTGCGGACCTGGACCCGCTCGGGGAACTCCGCGGCCAGCACCTCCAGGTTGCGCAGCTTCAGCGCCGAGCCCAGGCGGTTGCCCCGGTGCTCGGGCGCCACCAGGGTGTCCTCCTGGTAGGCGGCGCCCTCCCCCTCGGGCAGGGCGATCTCGCTGTACCCGGCCAGGCCGCCGGTGGCGGCCCGGGCCGCGCAGACCAGCGTGCGGTACCGCTGGGCGCGGCGGCGCTCCTCCTGGGCACGCACGCGCGCGGGGTCCCAGAGCCCCCGCTCGAAGGCCGTCTCCCCGAGCGGGACGTCGGCCTCCATCCGCGTGCGCAGCCGCGCGTAGTCTTCCAAAAGCTCCTCCGGACACGCGTCCGTCCAGGTCAGCAGCTCGTAGCGGGATCCGGGGGCGAGCAGGTCGGCGCCGACCTCCTGGCGCGTCCGCGCGGCCAGCGGAAGCCCCAGGACGTAGTAGTCCTCCTCGTGGACCACGCCGAACCCGAGCGCGAGCGCGAAGCGGGCGCCGGGCCAGTCGTCGAAGGACCGGCCCGAGGGCAGTTGGACCTCGGCCAGCGCGGTCGTGCGCCCCTCCTCGGACATGACGCGCTCCGCGTGTTCCCACAGGCGCGTCCCGTGGCCGCGGCGCCGCGTCCGGACGGGCACGTTGACGTCGACCTCGGCCAGGTGCAGGTTGTCCCGGTCCCCCAACTCCAGCAGGAGCGCGCCCGCCACCCCGCCGTCCTCCCCGTGCGCCGCGTAGGCCAGGGCCCGCCGTTCGCCGCCCCGTCCGCTCAGGACCGCGCGCAGGGAGTCCGGATGGGGGAGCGGGACCACGCCGGGGTCGCGGTCGGCGAGCGAGGCCGCCCGCACGGCCGAATACCAGGCGTCGAAGGCCGCGGGGTCCGCGCTGTCGATGCGGCTGATCACCGCTGGCGGGTCCCCTGGTGGATGGCGGCCAGCAGGCCCTCTCCCACCGGCATCAGCATGGGGATGAACTCCTCGCCCTCCCGCACGCGTCGGATCACCTCGCGCACGGCCGTCTCGCGGGGATCGGGCACTCGCAGGGGCCCGTCCGGCTCGCTGGAGGCCACCATGGCGCCGTTGAACACCGCCATCCCGCCCGGGCGCAGCAGGCGCAGCGCCTCGTCCATGTACAGGGGGTAGGACACCGTGTCGGCGTCCACGAACACCAGGTCGTATCCGCCGTCGGTCAGCCTCGGCAGCACATCCAGGGCCGTCCCGCGGATCAGCCGGGCCCGCCCCGGGCCGAAGCCGGCGCGGGAGTACGCCGAGCGCGCGTAGTCCTGGTAGGCGGCGTTGGCGTCCACCGTGGTCAGGATCCCGTCCGGGCTCATCCCCCGCAGCAGCCAGATCCCCGACACCCCGCACCCGGTGCCGATCTCCACCACGGAGCGGGCGCCGATCGAGGCGGCCAGGAAGCGCAGGGCCGTGCCCGTCGCCGCGTCCACCGGCGGAGCCGACGAACGGCTCCCCGCCTCGTAGGCCTCCGCCAGGGGCTCGTCCTCCATGGCGTCCTGCTCGAACCGGGACTGCTCGGCGCGGACCCAGGTGATCCGGGCCGCGGTCTCCTCCGGGCTGGCGATAACGGCCTCCACAGCGTTCACGTGTCTGGTGGGGCTCTGACCAGGGGGTGGTCACCCAACGTAGAATGTCGGTCGCGGCCAGGTCATGTGCCTGGCAAAAGACTAGCCTGAACCGAACCGAACTCCGAGCGTTGCGGCGGGAACTTAATCCACGTCCCCGGGCGTTGAAACGGGATGAACGTACGTTGATCGCCACGAAGCAAACTCCCCCCGACCAACCTGGCGGCGAATCGACGGGATGAAGGGAGCAGCGGTGCCAGAGTCCGGCCCTGCCGTGGAATTCGAGGCATGGGAACCCCCGAGCTGGGACGAGGTCGTGCGGACCCACTCCCCGCGCGTGTACCGGCTCGCCTACCGGCTGACCGGCAACAAGCACGACGCCGAGGACCTCACGCAGGAGGTCTTCATCCGGGTCTTCCGCTCGCTGGCCAACTACACCCCCGGCACCTTCGAGGGGTGGCTGCACCGCATCACCACCAACCTCTTCCTCGACATGGCCCGCCGCCGGGCCCGCATCCGCTTCGAGGGCCTGGCCGAGAACGCCGACGAGCGCCTGGAGGGCCGCGAGCCCTCCCCCGCGCAGCGTTACGACGACCGGCACTTCGACGCCGATATCCAGTCCGCCCTGGACGCGCTGCCCGCCGAGTTCCGCGCCCCGGTCGTCCTGTGCGACATCGAGGGGCTCTCCTACGAGGAGATCGCGGCGACGCTCGACGTCAAGCTCGGCACCGTCCGCAGCCGGATCCACCGGGGCCGCGCCCAGCTGCGCCGGGCCCTGGAGCACCGGCGGTCCCTGGCCGCCGACAACGAGGCGCGCAGCGGCGGAAACGTCATCAACGGGGAGGCGGAGTGAGTATGGACCACCTCGGAGAGCGGCTCTCCGCGCTCATCGACGGCGAGCTCGGCCCTGTCGACCACGAGAGCGCCCTCATCCACCTGGCCAAGTGCGAGTCGTGCCGCTTCGAGGCCGACATGATGCGCCGCCTCAAGCGCCGCCTCAACGGCCTGTGCGAGCCCGAGCCAGACACGGACTTCATGGGACGGCTCACCAGCCTGTCCCGGGACCCCGGGCCCTCGGACGGGGGCCCCTTCGGCCCCTCCACCGGCGGAACAGGCTTCGGCAGCAGTCCGCCCCTGGGCTCCTCGCGCCCCCTGGGGGGCTTCCCCGGCGGCGCACTGGCCGCCGCGCCCCCGGCCTCGGGGGACACGCCGCCCGCCTCGGGCGGCCGGGCGCCCTCACGGCCGGAGCGCGCCGCGTCGCCCGAGCGCCGCCGCCGCGGCGACCGCCTCGCGCACCTGTTCCCGGCCTTCCCCGGCGGCCGCTACGCCGTCGCGGGCTTCGCCGTGGCCACGGCCCTGCTCGGCAGCGCGTTCGTGGCCGGGGGCGAGACCGAGGAGACGCCCGTGGTCGAACCCCGTCTGGCCGACTACGCGGTCGAGCACGCGCTGACCAGCCGCAACATCCCGGTGCTCGACGCTCGGCCAACCGCCGCCGAAACCCCCCACGGCCCCACCGAAACCACCCGGTGAGCGCGGAGGAACCCTCCTCCGCGCACTCCGCCCCGGTCACCATCCTCGTCGTGGTACTGCTGTGCGCGCTGCTGCTCACGGCCGCCGCGCACCCCCGCCCCACCGCCGTCCCGGCCGAGGGGGAAGACGACGGGATGTCGGTGCTGCACCGCGCCGCCGCCGCGGAGGACGAGGTCGCCTACTCGGCCGTGCGCGAGGTCACCGGACCGGAGGACGTGGAGGGCGGGCAGTCCGCCGAGGACGGCGCGCTGCGCGTGCGGGTGGTGAGCAGGCCCGGCGACGGCATCGCGCTGGCCCCCATCGGAGACGAGCGGTCCGCCCTCGTCGTGGACGCCTCCTCGGCTCTGGAGTCGCTGGACGACCGCCTGCTCAGCATGCTCGGAGACACCTACGCCGTCTCGGACGCGGGCCCCACCCTCCTGGACGGCCGGGAGGCCCGCCTGGTGGAGGCCAGACACGCCGACGGCACTGTAGCCGGGCGGTTCTGGGTGGACACAGCCACCGGTTTGCTCCTGGGCCGGACCGTCTACGACGCCGGCGGCGAGCACGCGATCGGCTTCCGCCTCACCGGGCTCGAACTTGGGGAGGAGGACTGGCCGGAGCAGGCGCTCGGCGACTCCCCCTGGAGCGACGCCCTCACCCGGACCGAGCGCGAGGACCTGCGCGCCGAGGAGTGGCCCCTCCCGGAGTACCTGGCTTGGAACCTGAGGCTGGTCGACGCCCGGTCCACCGAGCACGGCGGGCACCGCGTGGTGCACGCCGTCTACTCGGACGGTCTGTCCCAGGTGTCGGTTTTCACCCAACGTGGGAAGCTGGACAGCAAGCATTCCCCCACAGAACCGAACGGATACGCCGGAACCGGGACGGGGGGAAGCGGCGTCACACCACAACACGGCACGATCTTCGGCGGTGACGCGGGCCAGTACCAGAGCATGTGGCAGGCGAACGGCTTCGTCTACACGGTGCTCGCGGACGCTCCCGCGGGGCTGGCCTCGTCCGCCGTGGCCGCGCTGCCCGGGCCGGGTTCGGGTTTCTGGGCCCGGGTGCACCGCGGCCTGTCCCGGCTGGGGTTCCTCTAGGTCCCCGGCCGGTCCCGTGCCTTCCCACAGCCGAGCGACTTACGGAGCAGGTCTTGAGCGAGGAAAACGGCCGCCGGGAACACGGGGGAGAGCCCGGCCGGGCGACCCCGCCGGGCGGTGGAACACCCCCCGAGCGCGCCGCGCCCGATCCGGCGAACGCGCCGGACCGCGCGCCCGCGGAGCGCCCCCGGTGGCCCGCCCGGGCCGCCGGAACGCCGCCGACGCCCTCCCGGAACACCCCCGAGGAAGAAGGGGGGTACCCCGCGCCCCCGCTTCACTCCGGGCCGGCCCCGCGGCCCGGAGTGAAGC
>NZ_LEKI01000009.1:0-74728 GCF_001029525.1 Nocardiopsis sp. RV163
GGGCATGTGGGCGGCTGACGCGCCCCTACCCCAGGGCCACCCGGGCGCGTCAGCCGCCCACATGCCCCGATACGGTCGCCGCCCCGCGCTGTCGTCGACGACTAGCGCAACCTGATGATCTAAAAGGCCCCCAGCACCCATGGGCACTGGCAAAATGCCCCTGATCGACTAACTGGTGCCGTTCACCAGATAGCAGGAGCAGAGCTAGCTCGGTCGGGTCGGCTTCCTCGCCGTAAAGTGCACAGCACACTGACCAGAGGAGAAACGATGGCACATGCAGCGGTACCGGACTTCGACCAGCGCCTCGCCGGGTTCGGATCCGCGAGGTTCGCCCAACTACGGCAGGGGCAGCGCCAAGTCCTCACCGCGTATGCCCAGCAGTATCGCGGCACTGTAGACCTAGCCATCGAGATGCCGACCGGCGAGGGCAAAACTCTCCTGGCCCTGTTGATCGCCGACTATGCCCTGGACCAAGGATGGTCAGTGGCCTACCTGACCGGCACCCGCCAACTTGCGCAACGGGTCGAAGAAGAGGCCAACGCACTGGGATTGGACGTTGTCCGCTTCGCTGCAAAGGACTACGGCGGGGCCAAGCTCGACGACTACCACCAAGCGCAAGCGGTCGGTGTAATGAACTATTGGGTCTACTTCAACAGTAGCCCTGTCCCTCAGCCAGCCGACATGGTCATCTTCGACGACGCCCACCTCGCCGAGCAGCCACTAAGCGGGCTGCAGACCCTACGCATCCCCGACAAGCAAGGCCCTGCCAGCGAGCTCTACCAAACGATCTGCGAACTCTTGGCGGCACACACCGACGCCTACCCTGGTTTGCAGGCGATGTTGGAAGGTACCGCCCAGTCCAGCACCCCGCCCGAGTTGCTGTCATTCAAGGACTGGGCGGCCATCGCAGGCCCTGCTCGCGACGCCATTGAAGAATCACCCCTCATCAACGAGGACGAGATCAAATACGTCTGGCCTACCATCCGTGACCATCTCAGCCGGTGCGGAGTGCTCATCGGGCAGTCCGGCATCGAGATCCGCCCGTACCATCCGCCGACTACGCTCAACACTTGGTACAGCCAGGCTAAGCAGCGGATCTATCTCTCCGCGACACTCGGCTCAATGGATGATCTGCAACGACGTGTCGGTGGCGGCCCGGTCACCCGGCTAGAGCCCGCGCAACCGCTCCCTCCGGGCGCAACCGGCGAGCGGCTGTTGGTGCTCAACCCCAGTTCGGAGCGCCCGTTCGACTCCACCGTGCTCGATTGGGCGCTGAGCCAAGCCCGCGCTGCGGGCGGGCGAGCGGCCTGGCTGTGCGCTAGCCACACGGAGGCTGACACTCTTCAGGAAGCCCTCATTGAGGCTGAAGAAACGGTCTATCGGCTTCGGCCTGGCGATGACGGGATAGTGGACACCTGGAGCCGGGCCGCGAGCGGACACCTTGTTACCGCAGGCCGTTACGACGGTCTCGATCTTGCGGGTGACGTTTGCAGGCTAGTCATCATCGTCTCGATCCCGCAGGCCAGTAGCGAGTTCGAACGTTTCGTCGTCGCCTACCTTGGCGACGCCAGTTTCATGCGCCACCGCGTCGGTCAGCGCATCACCCAAGCCCTGGGGCGTGCCAACCGCGACGCCACGGACCGATCCCTTTACCTCGGGCTGGACCCCAGCTTCGCACAGGTGCTCGCCGACCCTGCGGTCCGTAAGTCCATGCCTGAAAACGCTACACCCACCATCCGCGCGGCCTTGGAACGGTACGACCAAGGCTGGGAGGGCACCTTGCGCACGTGTGATGCCTTTTGGGAACAGTCCGAGCGGACCCCCGATTCGAGTGCATCTGGCGAACAATCACCATCTCGGCGCAAGGCTCGCCCCGGGCGCGGCACTGGCAAAAGCGGTGACGTATCCAGCTCTGATGCCGAGGTCTCGGCAGCGACCGACCTATGGATCGGCGACCACACGAGTGCTGCAGTTAAGGCCCGCGAGGCTGCGGCACAGCTGGTTGCTGCCGGGGAAACCGAGCATGCGGCGTTCTGGCGTTATGTTGAGGCCCACGCTCACTTCGACCGAGGCCGTGCCCAGGACCTGGCCGCTGCGCGAGAGGTTCTGGATGACGTCACTAAGAACGGACCACGGACCGCTTGGTTCCGTCGACTGGCCCGCACTGTAGCTGACCTTGAAGGCTATGAGCGTCCGACTGATGACATCGACCGGATCTTCCTCGCCTGGGACGAGTGGCGTCGTGAAGCCGGGGTCAGGCTTGACCGTGCTCTCTCCAAAGGCCGAATCTTGCTCACAGGCAACCACGATCAGCAGTGCGAAGGACTGAAGGTACTCGCTCGACTCGCCGGTGCCAGTGGCGAACGCCCACCGAAACGTGAACAGAGTGCGACTGACTGCCGCTGGACTTGGTCTACTGCCAAGCGCGCCGAGCGCCGCGTATGGGAAGTCAAGACGGGCAAACCAAACCCACTCATCCGCAACGATGTGAACCAGCTACTCGGTCAGATCGAAGTCGAAAACAGGCGTTCAGTGAAAACTCGTGTTTACGGCTGCCTACTCACCCCAGCAGGCACTGTAAAGGACGACGCGGTCGAAGCCGCGCATGACAGGACCGTGTTGATTAATCACGGCGCGGCCGTTCGCCTCTATGATCTATTGGCCGATCGACTCCGGACGTACGACGCACTGTGCGGTGACGGAAACGCCGAGGCGCGCGGCGATGCTCGAACGAAGATTGAATCTCTTTTGCCCCAAGACGGATGGCTCGGCAAACTGTTGTCTCCGACACGAGGAAAACTAGTCACCATCGATAGTATTTCCACTCTCTTTCCTTCCGCATAAGACATTCTATCCAAGAATAGTGATTCCACCCCCGCCCCCTCCACCAACTACAACGCATCAAAAGGTCGCATTCTGCACCCCCAAAGGAGGCGGCACCATAGACCCAAAGGATCTCATGTCACACGCTCGCCCTGGGCAAAATAAATTTCGCTTCGACATCATAAAGACCTACCCTCAGCGCGGCCCACTTTGCCAGTATCGCCTATCAGCATCAACCGGGTTTGAATGCAACAGATGCAGCCGAAGCAAGAAGTCGAAACTGGTAGCTACAATCCTCAGCGATTGGCAGCGCTTGCTTTGCAACGCATGCTACGGCCATCTCCTCTCGCTTTGGGAAATCAAGTCAGGAGAACTCCCGGACAGCGAAAAACACAATGAACTCTTTCGAGCACTTCAAGAGTTCACGACAAGAGATCAAGTGGAGCAGTCCCGAAAGAACCTTCTAAGCCGACAGGAGGGCGCCAAACTTCTATCGCAACCTGCTTTGACAATGATAGCGACATCCGAAGCCGTCGCCAGCAGACTTTCATTGCGAGCCACAGAACTAGACTGGTCGGCAGCCATCATTGGTCTATGCAAAGCTCTTGAGGTCGAATCAATCCGCCTTATTGCCGAACCACTTCGAAATGTCACTGAACAATTCGACCTCTCCGAGGATCTTCGAGACGGGCGCCTCAGACGCGTAGCAAAATTTTGCACCGGCAGGAGCAAGCCACCAGAACTCGGCAGCTTGGCCCACTTTCTCGCTGAGGCATCGGCCCCTCACAGACAAAGATCTAGCAGCATTCTCGTAAGCTCACTTCGAAACCTCAGCCTCAACTGGCCCCACTCAGACTGGCTATTCTCACAAGATGGGTTCATAGATTCAACCCGAGAGCTAACCCAGAAATATAGGAATCCTGCAGCACACACGGATCTTCTCACCATGGAGGAATACAACTCATGCCGTGAACTTATTCAAGGAAATGAAGGTATTCTATGGAACCTCCATACTGCAACCCAGCCCCATCGCAAGTAAAAAGTGATAGAATAACACTGTAATTCTTACATTAAAATTGAGCTCCGAGTCCGCTCTATTTATTACTCATGCCGCCAGGAGACCTTTGATCCGATAGGTTACCGGCCCCGAGCGCGAGGAAACCCCAGGCCAGTCGGGGTGAACCCGTGGACAGGCCTGGGGTCGGTGGTGCTGTGCGGCTCCTGGTGTGCTCGCCGCTTCGGCTACGACACCGTTATGCGCGTACGGGCCTGAGCATCGCGGCGGTGGCCTCAGCCGCTGCCCGCGCCACCTCGGGGAACACGGTCTGGTAGGTGTCCTGCGTGAAGTGGGTGGTCGCGTGCCCGAGCTCGCCGGAGACCACCTTCACGTCCGCTCCCGCGGCGAGCGCGAGCGAGGCAGCGCCGTGGCGCAGCCCGTGCAGGTGGATCGGCGGCAGCCCCGCCGCCTTGGCGATCCGGTTGAACCATCGGGTTACCTGCCCCGGGTGCCAGCCCGTCCCGCCGGGCTGGGTGAATACCAGCCCTGTGCCGTTCCAGGTCTTTCCTGCTTGGAGTCGGGCCTCGGTTTGGAACTTCTTCCATGAGCGCAGCACCTTCACGGTGTCCTTGTCCAGGGTGATGGTGCGCTGGCCTGCCGCGCTCTTGGGCGTGGTCGTGGCTGTTTTCCAGCCCAGGGTCACCACCTGGGTGCGGATGTCCACCTGCCCGTCGGTGAGCCGGGTGTTCGCCCACGGGAGCCCGACCGCCTCTCCTCGGCGCAGGCCTTTGACGGCGATGAGGTGGAAGAGCGGGAACAGCCAGGTGTACTTCTTGGCGTGGGCCAGGAAGGTGATGGTCTGCTCCGGGGTCCACACCATCACCTCACCGGGAACCACCCCGTCCACCTGCCACTGGCGCACCCGGTCAGCTGTCCACACCAGCGGCTTCGTACGCGGGCAGGACGGAAGGCGCACGTGGGAGGCGATGTTGACCGACACCGGCAGGTCCGGGCGGCGCACCGCCTCGGACAGGGCGCTGCGCAGCGTGGCGCGGATGCGGTGCTTGGTGGTCAGTGAGATCACCCGCTGTCCCCTCACCGAGTTCCGCACCTTCGCCTCAAGGGACTCACGGCACTCCAGAATGTGGGTGTTGGTCTCCTCAATGGCCGCGAACATCTCCTCGACCTGCCAGGAGGTGAGTTTGTCCAGGCGGGTCTGCCCCAGATGCGGGACCAGATACCGGCGGATGTGTCCGTCGTAGGACAGGCGAGTCTTCTGGGCCAGGTCCGGTTTGCCCGTCAGCCACTCGGTCAGCCATGCCGCGACGGTGGGCACCGTTTCCCGGATGCGCACTCCGGCGCCGATGCGCCGCTTGACCTCTTCGATTTCGGGGAGGCGGTGGCGGCCCCCTAGGGCGGCCTGGATGAGGTCGGCGACCTGAACCTCGACGTCTGGTTCTTCGTCGGCCAGGCCGATGAGGGCTTTGATGTGGTCGATCGCCTTCTGCGCCTCGTCCTGGGAAGCGAGCCCGGTGCGCCTGGCCTGACGGCGCCTGCCCTCGGTAGTGCGGGGCAGCTCCAACTGGAAGCCCCACTCCCCGTGCCGGGGGTTCCAGCCGCCTTCCTCCCGGCGCAGCTTCGCGCATTTCACTCCGAGGAGTTTGCCGGTCATCTGGTCGCGGCATCCGCAGCGTTTGAACACCGATCCGTCATGAGAAGCCATCTACTTCTCACCTTTCCTGTGGTCGTCACGCGCACCGCACCCACACTCGTTCCGTGAAGGGAAGGCCAGGTGGTCCAGGCCGAGGTGGACCAGGACTCCGGCGGTGGGCACCACCCACGCCTTACCGGTGCGGTACGCGGGCACCGGAAAGGCACCTTCACGCAGGAGCCGGTAGGCGGTGGTGCGGCCCAGGCCGAGCATCCGCCCGGCCGTCACCGGATCCAGCACCACCGGCAACGACCCCACCTCATCGAGCCGAAGGGAAGGTTTCACACCCACCCGTCCCACCTCTCCCCCGTCTGTGACCTGCACGGATACGGTGCGCGGCCCCGCATATGGCGGGGCACCACGCATCCACGCTCGACCTCGTAGAGGTGGTCAAGCGGATTTGATGTATCTCCCAACGGATTCACGCTCCCCCGTCAACCACCCACCCGTTTCGGTTGGTATGCCGTTTTCACTGGTCAGGGCCACAGGCGGCCCCTGTCGGCCACCCGTGCCCCGGCTGGGGTGACGGGGCCGGGCTGGGGCGGTGGGGCCGACGTGGGGCACTACAGCGCCCCACGTCGGCCCCGCCCCAGCGGGTCGCTGGTCAGTCGGGGCGCACGTGACCGGTGTAGGTCAGCCAGGCCCGGTAGGCGGCCCGGGTGTGTTCGGGGATGGCCACCGCCCGGTACCGTCCCGCGCCGTGGGCGTGTTCGACCACGTAGTGCTCGCCCTCCCACGCCGGGATGCGGCCCAGTAGGGCGGCGACGTCTGCCACTTCATCGAAGGCCTCGTCGTCGGTGTCGGTGTGTGGGAAGTAGACGACCTCCACCCGAGTGTGCGGCCCCACCGGCAACTCGGGGTTCAGGTCGAGGAAGTCGGCCAGGGTACGGATGTCGTCGATGATGCGCCTGCGCAGGTCGGCGGATGCGGTGTCGGAGAAGCCCACAGGGCCAGGTGTCCTTTCACGGCGAGTGGTGGCAACGGCAGCCGGGTTGGGGGTGGGTGGCCTCATGCCGCAGCGCTCCCCTCTCCCGCGGCCGGGGTGGGGTTGGTGAACACGAGCGCGTCCTCGTGCTGGATCACGTGCACCGGCTTGTCCTCTTTGCGCAGGCGTTTGGTTTCGATGAGTTGGAAGAACGAGGTCCGCGAGACCACCTCCCCGTCCTTGAGGGCGCACAGCAGCGCCGCGCACCGGTCGATCTGCACCAGCCCGGCCCTGCGTGCGGCGTCGGCGACCTGGCCGGGAAAGTCGATGAGGCGTCCGTCTTTGCGGTAGGGGCGGGTGGTCACCACGACCATCCCGCCCGGGGCAAGCAGCGGTCTGCAGGCGGCCATGATCCGGGTGAAGGAGCTCGCCAGCACGTGTGGGCGCTGGTAGGCGAGGTTGTCCGCGCGCCGGTCGCGGTCGCGGGAGTAGACGTGGGCGTGTTTTTCCACTGCCTCGGCGCCGTCGCGGCGCGAGCGCACCTGTCCGTGGGTCATGGATCCGTACGGGGGCGAGGTCAGCACCAACCGCACCGTCCCCGCCAGGGCGGTGTCGGCCAGACCGGTGAGAGTGCGGGCGGCTTCGCCGGTGTGCACCCGGCCCTGGCCGTGGGCTCCCCGGGCCGTGGCGGCTTCCAGGTTCAGCCTCGCGATGCTGGCCCACTTGGGTTCCAGCTCCACCCCGACCACGTTGCGGCCCAGGTGGACGGCTTCGACCAGGCTGGTGCCGATCCCGCACATCGGATCCAACACCACCTCCCCGGGTCGGGTGTAGGTGCGAATGGCGTGGCGGGCGATGGCCGGGAGCATCTTGGCCGGGTGCTCCACCGACAGGCGCGAGTAGCGGGTGCCGCGCTGTTGGCGGGCCTGCTGCTGGCCGGTCAGCCACACCGACCACCCCGCACCACTCGCCCGGTCACCCGGCTGTTCGGGGTGCTCGTGCGGGTGCGCGTCGTCGAACAGCTCCTCCTGATAGTCCTGTGTCATGCGTCCACCTCCCCGGGGACGTCCGCGGTCATGGTGTGGCCCTTCTTCGGCAGGCGGAACACCGACACGTTCAGGTGTGCGGGTGAGGTGATGGAGGCCGCCGCGTCAGCCACCGAGGCCGGCAACCCCGCCTCCATCTCTGCCTCCTCGGGGTCGAACCCCTCACCCCGGACCGGGATGGTGGCACCGAGTCCGGCTTCGCAGAGCGGTGCGGTGATCGCGATGACGTGCTGTAGGTAGACCAGCCCCGCGCAGGAGGCGGCCCGCACCAGCCCCGGCGCGGGGTCGACCACCTCGCCCTGCGGCGTGTGTCCCAGGGCGGTGATGGCGGCGATGATTCCGCCGGGGCGGGTGATGGTCGCGGCGAAGAGCATCCGTGCCCGCAGCCGCCGCTCGCGCGTCTGCCGTTCCTGGTCGACCTCGGCGCTGACCGTCAGGGCCGTCAGGTCGGCCCAGGCCACCTCCCGCTCCCCGCGTGTGGGCCGGTGCGGGGAGGTGGGCGGGGCCACCTCGCAGGAGCGCCCCGCGGCTGCGGCCTGTTCGGCGACCAGGCTGGTGCCGGTCAGGTCCGCGACCATCGCACCGGGGCGGGTGTACTCGGCCACCAGGCGGCGGGCCAACCGTCGCGGCACCGGCACCAGGTCCCCGCCGGGGGGAGGTGGCTGGTGCACGGTGGGCGCACACAGCCAGACCGCCAGCGGTGGCCTGCCCGCCCCGGTGTTGTTGAGGGTGTGGGTCATCAGGATCCCCCTTCGTTGTTCTCGCCCTGATGAACCCCTAAGAAGACATCCCCATCGCGAATGCGACACCGGCCTGGAAAAAACTGGGGGAAGTCGCAGCATGTTGAAGGCCCAAGGCCCGCACCAGCGCGGGGCTGGTGCGGGCCGGGGGCCTTCACCCGGTTGGCGCGGTCGGGGTCAGGGGCGCTTGCCCTTCAGGCGGCAGGGGCAGCCCGCCTGCTGCAGCATGTCCCGCACGAGCAGGGGCATGGGCAGGGCGATGATCATCGCGAGGTGGTCCAGCGGGGTGCCGTGGCAGCACCGCCCCGTAGCGCGGTCGTGGGTGGCCAGGTGGTGGCCGCACGGCCCGCAGATGGTTCCCGGGCCCCGCTCGTCGTGGTGGACCATGCCGGGCCACTGGCCGCGCACGTAGTAGGTGTTGAGTAGGCGGCTGGTGCGGTTGACGATCCCGATCAGGGTGACGCTCACGCACAGCCCGGTCAGGGTCAGGGCGTACTTCCACTCCAGGCAGCCGAGGTCGAACACGGTCCAGGCAACGTCGAACATTGATACTCCCCTAGGGTATGTGGAAGGTGGGGGTGCGGGCTGTTCAGGGGCCCGCGCCCCCGGGGTGGTGGGTTAGGTCTGGTCGGTGTCGTTGCCGGTGGTGGCGAGCCAGTCGATGACTTCGCGCAGCACACTCACCCGGTACAGGGCGAGCTGGTGCTCGGCCTCGCAGGCGTAGTGGTCGGCGCGGGTGAACTCCAGCCGTTCGGCCCAGCGCGCCAGGCCCTCGGCGAGGTGGGTCCTGAGCACCGGCATGAGGTCGGTGGCGGCCCTGGTAGCGATGGTGTGCGCCTCCTCGGGTGCGGCATCGGCGTGCAGGGCCCGGACCAGCTCGGTCACGGAGGTGGCGGTGCGGTCCCGCAACCGGCGTGCTTCGGCGTCGCCGGGCAGAGGTGCCCCGTCGGGGGCGAGGTGGCATCCGCAGGCCCCGACCGGTCGCCAATCACCCTTGAGGGCGGAGGCGGCGATCGTTTCGGGTGTGGGCAGGGGCGGACGGGCCTGGGCCGAGCCGTGGGCGGCGCTGGCCGTGGCGACGGGTTGGGGCCGCTGCGGGCCCGGGGTGGCTGGTGCCAGGGCGTACCACACGTGGGCGTGGGTGTCGGTGGTCCTGAGGACACGGCCCTGCGCTTCCAAACACTTGAGGTTGTAGTTGACCGTGGCGGTTTTGTAGCTGGCCCTGAAGTGGGCGAGGACCTCGGGTGTGGGGGTGCCCTTGGGGTGTTGGGCCAGGAAGGCGTGGATCGCCTCGCGGGCCTCTTCCGCGCTGGGGGTGGTCGTCCCTGTGCGGGAGTGCTTCATGGCCTCAGGGCTCTGGGGCATTTCCCCGTGCCCGTCGCAGGCCGCCCAGGCCGTCACTTCCTCCACCAGGGCCGAGGGGAGGGGGTCCTGGGCGGTGGGCAGCTTCAGGTGGGTTGCTACCTGTGGATCCTGTTCCTGGGCCATCTTCCATGCCACTCGGGGGCCGGTGTTGCCCGGTCCGCTGCGGGCGGCGCGGTGGCGGGTGAAGAACCCCGCGTCGCCCATGGCGGTGAGCAGGTGCCCGGCGTTGTTGGTGTTGGTGGTGGCAGCCGCCTCGCAGGCGCGGCGGGCGGTGACGGCTCCTTCTCGAACGGCGCAGGCCAGGAGTTGGGCGTAGCGCAGGGCGGCCAGGCCGGTGACCGGTGCGGGCATGGGGGTGTCGGCCTCGGGTGAGGTGTGGGCCCACATGCCCTGGCCCTTGGTCGCCAGGTAGGCGTGTCGGGCCAAAAGGAGGCGCATGAGCTGGTGGCCGTGGGGGCCGGTGCCGTGGGCGAGTACCTCGGCCAGCCCTGCGGTGGTGGGCGTCGTGTCGGGGTCGGACAGGTAGGCGGTCACCGACTCCTCCAGTGTGGAGCGGGTCGTCATGGGTCGTCCCTTCGTTGGGTTGCGGGGTGGGTTCACCACCCCGCCCTATACAGGTGGGGGTATTTTCGAGGTGGGGGTGCGGGCTGTTCAGGTGCCCGCACCCCCGGGTGGTGGCGGGTTAGGTGGGGTGCTTGGCCGAGCGGTAGCGGCGGGGCTTGTCGCAGGTCTGTACCGCGCGCTCCTCCGTGGCCAGGCGGGCGAGGTTGTTCTGGATGGCTCCGATGGAGCGGCCCTGGAGCAGGTGGCTGATCTCGGTCGCGGTGAACTCCTCGCCCGGGTCGGCGTCCAAGATGGCCTTGACCATCAGCTTCAGCTCGCCCGGTGCGAGTCGGGTGCTGCCGCTGACCGGGTTGAGGCCCTCCCCAGCGGTGACCCTGATACGGGTGGCGGTCGCCGTAGCCGTGCCTCGAACGTCGGAATCCGGCCGGGGCGCAGCGGGTAGCGCCGGAGCGTCTGTGGTGGTCGGGCTCTGGTCCTCGGTCGTGGTCGCCTCCTCTGCCGGGGCCCACTCGGAGCCCGCCTGCGGAGAGGCCTCCTGCGTTGCCGGGGCGGGAACGTCCACCTCGGGGGACTCCTTCGCAGCGGTGTCCGGTACGGAGGCGAGCTCGGCGGAGACGGTCTCGGTCTCCTCCTCGGCGTGGTCGGTCGCCTGGGGTGCGGTGTTCTCCCTCAGGTCCGTGTCCGAGGTGGTGGCCTGCCAGGTGTCGGGCAGGCGGCGACGTCCGTCTCGTCCGCCCGGGGTGCGCACCGCCAGCCCGTCCTTCTCCAGGGCGGGCAGGTGCTTGCCCAGGGTGGACTTGCCCACCCCTGCACGCTCGGCCAGCTCGGTGACGGTGACGGGTTCGGTGGCCTCGGCCAGGGCGGCCAGGACGAGGTCGCGGGTACGGGTAGCGGATCGGCGCGGAGTAGAGGTGGTCGTGGTCATGGCAGACGGATCCCTTCGTAGAGCGGTGGTGTGAGTGAGGGCTGCCCCGCCCCGGTGACGGGGCAGCCCGGCCGGGTGCGGGTCAGGCCTGAGCGGTCAGGTGCGCGGTGATGCGGTCGCGGATCTGGCCGGGAAGGTGGCGCTGGTCCCGGGCGGGGGTGTGCCAACTGGTGATGAAGCGCCCCTGGTGGGTGAACCAGGTGAAGGTCGCTGACTCCTCCGCGGCCGCGTCGGGGTAGGGAGTGGCGACCGTGACCGTGACGTCGGGGTGGACGGTGTCCAGGTAGGTGTCATCGAGGCGACGCAGTTCGCCGGTGTCGGTGTAGAGCGGGCGGCGCAGCAGGGCGAATCCGTTGCGGCGCATGCCTACGCGCAGCCAGTCCAGCGCGGTGCGGCGGCGCGGGCGGGCGGGTTCCCAGGGCTCCCATTCCAGGCAGGCGTGGGCGATGTGGTCGGCTGCGGCGACGAGCGCGGGCCAGGCGCGGCCGGAGGGCAGCATGCATGCCCATTCCAGGTCGTGCAGGAGGTCGCCGTAGCCGTAGACGATCGTTTCCCGGTCGGTGGCCAGGAGCCACTCGGCACCGATGAGGTGGTACCCGCCTGAGTAGGTGCTGAAGGTGATGAGCCCACCGGGTCCGGTACGGGCCAGGGCCTGCAGGAGCTTGTCGGTGAGGTGCTGGTCGGCGAGCCGCTCACGCATAGGGCGGTATACGGGCACGAAAAAGTCCCTTCGGGTAGGCGCGCCGAACACAGCGCTCGGCGCATGGGGTGTCGGGTGGTGGGGCCGCCCCGCCCCGGGGACGGGGCGGCCCGGTGAGGTGGCGGTTAGGAACGGGTGCGGCGCAGGTAGGCCTCGACCGCGTCGCGCGTGCGGTGCGCGTTGGGCCCGGTCGCGAACTGGTTACGCATGCGCGTGGGCCATCCGGTCACATGGCTGCCGTTGTCACTGATCGTGATCGAGGACAGTGCGCCGGTCTTCTCGTCGGTCGGGCTCTTGACGGTGACCGTGATGGCCGGGTCGGTCCGGTAGGCGTAGCGATCCCGCACCATCCGGGTGACTGGGCTGGTGTAGTCACCGCGGCGGGCATACCGGCCGTAGTAGAACGGACCGGCAGTCAGGTCGAACCCGAGCTTGTGCATGGTCTGGCGCATCCGGGTGACGACAAACCCGGTGGCGGCGATGTCCTCGACCTCATCGTCCAAACGTTCCCAGACGGTGCAGTCGACCGCCGGAACCAGCTCCTCCCAGCCTCGGTTCACGTCCCCGCCCCCGTACTCCTCGGTGTGCATCTCGAGGTCGCGGACCAGGTCGTGGTAGCCGTACACGATGAAGGAGGTCTGGTTGGCGGGGTCGAGGGTGCGCGAGTGGGTGGCGTAGTAGTCGCGCCGGTACAGATCGGCGATGATCACCCCGCCGGGGCCGATCCTGTCCAGGGTGCGCAGCATGCGCAAGGTGATCTCGGCGGAGGCGAACCAGTCAGTGATCGCCACGGTGGACACGTCCTTGAACACGTGAAGTTCCTTCTTGTGGGCGCGCCGAACACAGCGCTCGGCGCAGGAGTGTCGGGTGGTGGGGCCGGCCCGCCCGGGTGACGGGGCGGCCCCGGGTAGGCGCTAGCGGTCCTGGTTCAGGGCGCAGATCACCGTGGAGGCGATCAGGCGGCTGGTCGCGGCGTGGGTGAGCGTGCCACCGGTGCCCAGGGTCAGGTCGGCGACCGGCCGGGTACCATCGCCCGGGTCGCTGGCGGTGACCCTGGTCGGTTCGGTGAAGCCGAAACCGACCGTGACGGTCGCGAGGTGGGTACTTCCCTCGAGGCGGTAGTAGTCCGTCATCTGGGGCAGCCCGCTGGCGGGAAGCCTGAAGACCGGGGCTGCGGCCAGGTAGGCGCACTCGTCCGCCAGGCGCTTGCGCAGGTCTTCCACCTGGAGGTTCATCGTCCGGATTCCGGGCCAGTCAGCCCGCCAGTCGCTGGCGATGTCGGTCAGGTCCCGGGCGAGGTCCTCGTCGGTGGCCGCGTGCCCCTCCTGGGAGAGGTCCTCGGCCAACTCCCGCAGCCCCTGGTAACTGGTGATGATCATCTGGGTGGGCATGGTCGCCTGGTGCGGACTGGCCACCCCTACCTGGTGGTCGCTCTCGTCCCAGGTCAGGCACATGCCAGGGCCGTGGTCGCGCAGGTCCTTGATGTGATCGCGGGTGATGAGGATCCGCGCGCTTTGGGGCATACTCGTGCTCACAGCACACTCCATTCCGTTGGTGGTGTTGGGCCCGCGCCCAGCCGTCCTGGCTCCACACCTGTCGGTGGGCGCGGGTGTTGCGGTGTGGCCGGTCTGGAGGCGGCAACCCCCAGACCGGCCTCATCAGGCCCCGGTGACCGGAACCGCGCGGTGGGCGTGGAGCTTGAACAACAGGGCTCCGACTTCGGCGCGGTACCGAACCGCTCGGGCGTGGTCGTCCGCTGCCCGCCGGGCAGCGGGGCTCTCGCCCTCGGTGCGGTGCAGGTGCACCGCGCGTCCCCGTGCGGCCAGTTCCCGGGCGATCGCCGCCTCGTAGTCACCGGCCACCCGCCTCGCCCGTTGGGCACGCGCCCTATTGGCGATGTCGGCCTGCGTGGGCGGCCTCGGCCGGGCGAATACTCGCCCCGCGATTACCGTCATTGCGCGCATGGTGCGCATTCCTCAACCCCCTTGAATTCTCGGGTGTTTGTCGTGTGCGGTCCGAGGTTCACTTGGTTGACCGGTGTTCGTCAACTCGTGTCGCTAACCTTTTTCCGCCCGCCCCGTAAACGGTGCCCGCTTCGGGGCGGATGCCAAGGTGACCTTGGGTGACACGGGTTTGTCAACTCGTGTCGCGGGAAATTTTTCCCGCCCGCCCCGGAACCGTTGTTCCGCCCCGGGGAGCACGCCCATAGGAACTTGGTTGACGGGGGGCTGTCAACTCGTGTCGCGGGTTTTTCCGGGAATCTTTTCGGCGCGCATCCCTAGAGAGGATCCGCGCACGCGCGCGTGAGGGGACGCGGGCATGCTCGGGAGCGAGCTGGGCGATCATGTTTTTTATCCCCGGCGCCGAACTGGGCGATCATCAGGGGCGCATCGGGACGCTTTCCATGGTTAATAGAGTAAGGAAAAGAAAGCGAAGTCTGGGGGCCGCGAGGGAGGGGGGAGAGCAGGGAGAGGACAGGAGTACGCAGAAGGACGGGGGCGGCCGGTAGGCCGCCCCCGCCGAGCAGGAGAAGGGGGCGCGCCGCCCCCTACGTGAAGATGACTACCCACTGGGTATAAGTCTGGACGGCCATTGGCCCACCCAGAGGGGCTTTGACCTGCACTGATCACGCCACGGGCATGGGCCACCCAAGAGTGGCCCACCCGGTGGCCAGGGCGTTGGCCAGGGCGCTGGCCAGGGTTCAGTTCAGGTTCACTGCCCCTGCGGCACCTGCGGCTTGCAAGCGGGAACCGGCCGCACAGCCCTCATCTGCATCCCTACCGCTCCGCCCTGCTCACACCTTCGACGATCGCCTTGCTGGCGGCTGAGGGCTTTTCGCCGACGAGGGAGAGCTTGTCTTTCAGTGACCGATAGACCTGGTGTGCTATCTCAGGACGACCACGGGATACGTGTATTTCCATGACGCGCCGGTAAAGCGGTTCATTGAATTCATCGAAGAGACAAGCACGTTCCAGGAGGGCCACCTTCTCATCTTCACTTCGGGTCTCATCCGCGATCTCCAGAAGAGATTCCACTACTACCCGGATACAGGATTTCCGCGTGGGCTCCACCCACACCTCTTCCATCTCACTGAGGAGCTTCTCTGGATGTGCTTTGACAGCTTCTCGAAGCAGGTCGACCCGAGGATCTCCGGATAGCCCTCGTGCCTCTTTGCATACTCGCGAGAATGACCACAGGTCCACTGAGAAAAGATCGGGGTCGAGGGCGTAACGGCCGTTGCGGTGCACGATGACGTGGTGGTCGGGATCCTCAATAGCAGCCCGTAGGGATGAGCGTATGCTGGCGATCGCGTTCTTGCGCGCGGAAACGGCCTGGGGCGAGTCCATGGCGCCGAAGCACGTCTGAACGATCTCCTCCCCGCTCGCCCCGTGGGGGTGCAGGGCCAGGTAGGCGAGGAGGGTACGGCCCACCGTGCGCAGGCCCGGCACCTCCTGTCCCTCCACCTCGACTGCGAGCTGCTCGGAGAACAGGCGCAGCTCCACTCGGGGGCGCGTTCGCTTGGAGCGGGGTGATCCGGGTGGCGCGAGGACAGGGGTGGCCGGTTCGTTTTCCTTCGGGAGGTCTCCGCTCTGACCGGAGACAGAGGCGTCCTCGTGGTCTTTCTGCGGCGCCTTCGCCGGGCACCGGTAGCGCAGGCGCGTGCCGTTGCGGGCTGCCTCGGCACCGGCGGTCACCACCCGCACCCGGTCGAGGTCCTCGCAGCAGAGGCCGGTCCCCGCCTGTGTCTGGTCGACGCGGTCTCCGAGCAGGAACACCACCGCACCGGGAACCGCGGCCATCGCCTCCCGCAGGCCCTGCCCCTGGCCCAGGTCGCTGGCCTCACACACCACCAGTACCGGTGGAAGAGCCACGTCCTGCTCCGCACCTTCCGCCGCTTCGTCCTCTTCAGCGACACGGCGAGCGGCGGTGAGCAGCACGGACTCCAACGCGATCCGCGCACCGTGCAGGTCGGCGACCTCCTGTACTTCGCGGAACGCCGTGTCCGTTCCGCCCAAGGCGGCCAGAAGCGCCCGGGTGACGATCACCTGCCCCGTGCTGCTGTGGTCGGCGACCGCGGCACGGAGGGCCCCGGCTGCGTGGGTTCCGGTGAAGGAGAGCCCGTCACGGCCGTCCACCCGGACCGTGTCCGCCACGAGCACGTAGCCGTCCTGGTCGATGACCCCGTTGGCCAGCCCTTCCGGGTCCTCTCGCAGCAGGTCTTCCGCAACCAGGTCTTCCGGAGCCTCAACAGCCGGGGCCACGTCGGCTTCCGGCACGGACGCTGCGGCCGCGATCCGTGCGCGGCCACCGGAAGCGCGCCGCCGCCCTACCACGTACCCCGCTCCCAGACCGGCTGCTCCGGCCACGGCACCGACCAGGACGGGGTCCGGCCCGGTCTCCTGCTCGCTGGCAGTGGTCACCTCCAGCCGCACCCGCTCCGGCTCCGGTTCCTCCGCAGCCCCGGTGGCCTCCTCCGGTTGGGCTGGTGCGGTCGGTGCTGGCTCGCTGGCGGCGGCAGGAGGTTGCAGCGTGTAGGCGATCTCGACGCGCCGGTGCTCCCCGTAGGACGCCCGGAGAGCAGGAGGAGGCTGGGCGGACCCCACACCTTGGACCCGAAACTCGACTTCCTCCCCCAGGTGCTGGGCAAGGTAATCGGCGACCTCCCGGGCCCGGCGCTCGGACAGGGCCAGGTTGTAGTCGGGGTCGCCGACCGGATCGGTGTGTCCGGTGACCGTCACCGGAGCTCCGGGAAGGCCAAAGTCGCTGATGAGGCCGACCGTGGACTCCAACGACCGCTTCATCTCAGGGGTGAGGGCAGCCGAGTCGAACCCGAAGTAGGCGAGGTTACGCGCGCGGTCGACCACGTCGTTCCGGCCGTCCTGTTGCTCACGCGGTGCGTCCGTGCCCTGCGCGTCGGCGGCGTTCTCCGACTGCACCGGAACCTGGACCGGGACGTCCGTCTGCGCCGCGACAGCCGCTGTGTGGGTGCTGGTCGCCGTGGCGCCCCCGGCGACCAACACCCACACCAGCCGCACCAGCCCAACCCGTGGAACCAGGCCGCGCAGCAGAGCGATCACGTCAAGGGCGACCACGGCCAGGTGGGCTGCCCACACCCCCCACAGGACCACCGCCAGTGCGGCGATCACGGCCTCGTCGGGGACTCTGCCTCCACGCAGGTACTGCCACAGCCACGTCCAGTCGGTGTGCTCGTCCAGCGGCCAGCCCAGCGAGGACGCCAGCACGGCCGGTCCCACCAGCAGCACCACCGTGACCAGCGCTTCGCCCACCATGGACCAGGGACTTCGCGGCATATCTCTTCGCTTTCCTTCGCGTCGGACCTGCTTCGGAGAAGGGGAGCCCACTGCCTCGCGGAGCGTCAGCCCGCCGAGGGCCGGAGCGCGGTGGCCGTCGCCTCGGCCTCGATCGTGCGCTCTGCGATCGGCAGCAGGACCGGGGTGTAGGCGGCGCGGGCCAGTACGACCACCCGGTCCTGCTCGACCGCCACCCGGCCGCCCATGCCCACCGATCGCAGGTGGTCGGCAGCGGCCCGGCGGGCGCCGTCGTTGTCCAGGACCGGTGCGCCCTCGTCGACGGTCGCGACCGTGTCGAGCTGGTGGGTTCCCGCCCGTGCGGCCGAGTGGGCCGCAGCGAGGAGCTCAGACTTGGTGACCAGCATCTGCCCGGCCTCCCAGACCAGCGCGAACACCGCCATGACGACGGGGACGAGCATGATGAGGAACACCGAGGCGTGTCCGTCGTCCCGGTGCTGACAGGTCCTTCGGCGTACTCGGGTCATGGCTCCTGCCCTCGGTAGGGGTCGACCGGGGAGAGCGCGGTGGCGGTCAGGGTGCGCTGGCCTCCGAACCCGCCCAGGTCGATGACAGTGACCGTGCACGCCACCCTCACCCCGACCGTCCCGCCCGGCTCGAAACCGGAGGCGTCCACCACGGCGGCGAACGGGGAGCAGACCACGCCCCGGTCGGCCAGCTCCCGCTCGGCTGCCTGGTGGGCCTGGGTACGTGCGGCGGAGGAGCCTCGTTGCAGGGAGGCCGCCCGTGCCGCCGCTGCGGCGGCGTCCTGAGTGATCAGCGCGGCGGAGACCTGGCGTCCGGCGATCACCATCAGCACCAGAGCCACGACAAGGACCGGAACGAGCAGGATCAGCTCCACCGACGCGCTTCCCCGGTCGTCGCGTCGGCAGCGCTTCCGCAGCAGTGCGCTCATGGCGCGAGGCGTTCGACGGGCCCGGACACCTCCGAGGCCACGGGCAGGGCGACGCCCGGGAGAAGGCTCACCGTCTGCGCCTCCACCCTCACCCGCGCCTGGGCTACTCCCCGACGCACGTCGACCTCCATCTGACGGAGCATCCCGCCGCCCAGCTGCTCCCGTGCCTGTCCGGCCTGCTCGTACGCCGATGCCGCCGAACCGTCGTAGGCACGGGCTGCTGCCAGGGCTTGGGAGGCGATGGCCTGGGCGCGGTGCTGGGCGTGCGCCCACAGCCCTGTCTGGACCACGCCCAGCAGCATCACGAACACCAGTGGCAGGATGAACAGCGGCTCGGCGCTGCCCCGGTCGCTCCCGGAAGACCTCGGACCGGGGCTGTCCCGGACGGGCGTGCTCACCGGTTCACACCCAGGTCGATGGACTCGGCCGCCGTGGTGAACTCCCCGACGAGGATCCCCCCGACCACGGTGGCGATGGTGATGGACACCATGATGACCAGGATCCAATCCGTGGTCGCCGACCCAGCGTCGGCGGTCGCTTTCCGCGGTGGAGCGGTCCAGGTGCGTACACGGTTCCGGGCGTGCCGGAGAAACCCCTTCATGAAGACCTCCTCGGTCAGAATCCCGCGGTCACGTGGGCGAGGGCGACGAAACAGATCAGCAGCAGAAACCCGGCCACCAAGCCCATGGTGGGCAGAGTCATGCGCTCGGTGGCCGTGTGCGCGACGGCCTCGGCCTCCGCGAGTCCGCGGGCTCTCAACGAGGCGGCCTTAGCCGCCACGGACATGCGGGTACGTGCTCCCGACGTGCCGCCCAACCGCAGCGACGCGGCCAGCTCGGCGAGCTCGCGCACCCCGGTCTCCTCAGCGAGGGCTTCGAGCCCCTCCCACGGGGGCCGGTGCCGCAGGGTCGCGGTGTGCACCGCGTTGCGGAGCCGCTCCGGGGTACGCCCTCTGCCGTGGCGCAGGGCTGTGGTGAGCGCGCTGGTGGTTCCCGCTCCGGCCGCCAACCCCATCACCACCAGGTCCGCCAGCGCGGAGGTGGCCGCGCGCAGCTCGGCGCGGTGCTCGGCTGCGGCGCTTCGGGCGGCCAAGTCCGGTGCCAGGAAGCAGCCGCCCGCGACCAGGGCGGCGAGCAGCCACGCCGCCGCAGGGCTGGAAAAGAGCGCGCTGCCCACGGTGGCCAGCACCGTTGCCAGCAGGATCCCGACGCCGGTCGCGGCGGCCTTCTCCGCCCGGTAGACCTCCACCGGTGTACCCGCCGCCGTCAGCGTGCGGGCCGTAGCCGGGCCCGGGATACCGGCACGGGCGAACAGGTGGCCTGCTCGGCGGCCTGCCCGTTGCGCCCGTCCGCCCTCGAAGGCGGGTCGGGAATCCGGTGCGGGGCGCGGTGTGAGGCGCTCGGTCAGGCTGGGGCGGCGCAGGGCGTAGGCGGCGGCGCACGCCCCTGCTCCCAGGAGGCTTCCGGCCGCACCCAGCACCACGGCGCTCACCGGGCACCGCCGACCGCTGGACCTGCTCCCGCCGGAACGGGGGCGAAGGGGCGCGGTCGCTCGGGCGGCGACGCGAGGCGGGCCAGCCAGAAGAACGAGACCGCCCACAGGCTTCCCACGACTCCGAGGACGAGCTGCCCGGAGAGCGTGCCGAGCGGTTCGAGGAAGGCGGGGTTGAACGCGGCCATCCCCACCAGCATGAGAGTTGTGGCGGCGGCGATGATGCGCACCGAGGAGCGGACCCTGGCCCGGGACGCCGAGACCCGCGCCACCGTCGTCGCCCTGTCCCGGGCGGCCTCCGCCAAGCGTGAGAGCGTTCCGGCGACGTCCCCGCTCTGGCGCGAGGAGCCCATGGACAGGGTGATCGCGATCAGGTCCGCCAGGTCGGAGTCGGCCTCACACGCGAAAGCCTGCGCTGCCTGCTCCAAGGGCTGTCCGGCGCGCAGCCGCGCATCCAGGGCGGCGACCTGGTCGCGGATCGGCACCGGGGCGACGGGCACGGTCGCGGTGACGGCCTGGTGCAGCCCGGAGGCACCGGTGATCATGTCCCTGAGTTGCTCGGCCCAGGAGGCCAGTGCCTCGGCCAGGTCGGCTTCGGTGCGGTGGGCGGTGTCGGGCCCGAGCAGGGCGGGCATCCACCACCCGGCCGCTGCGGCGAGCGCCGCACCCACGGGCCACCCCGTCACCAGTCCGATCACCGCACCCGCGCTCGCGGCACCGGCCGCGCGCAGCCAGGTCCCGCGCTGGCGCAGGGGCGTCGTCCAACGGTACTGAGAGGGTCCGGCGGAGACCGCAGGCCTGGGGATGAGGCTGACCGTGTAGGCGGCGCAGGCGATCCCCGCCCCAGCCAGCGTCCCGCCGAGGGCGAGTGCGGCCACGGTCCAGTCCGGCATCACGCCCACCCCCGCACCGCGTACCCGGCACGGGCCAGGCGTTGGCCGACCACACCGCTCGGGGCGCACACGAGCGCTCCGGCGGGCTGGTCGGTCTCCCGTGTGTACAGCTCGTTCGAGACGACCTGCTCCCCTTCGGACCCGGCGACCTCCCGGATGCTGGTGACCACCCGTTCCCCGGTCCGGGCGGTGTCGATGTGCACCACCAGGTGCACCGCCGCCCCGACCAGCAGCGCGGTCGCCGAGGCGCTCAACCGCTCCGGGGACTGGGCGCAGTACGCGGCCAGTTTGGCGAACACCTGCTGGCTGGACGAGGCGTGGATGGTGGACATCGACCCGTCCGTGCCCATGCTCATGGCGTTCAGCAGTGCGATCGTCTCCGGGCCCCGGGTCTCCCCGACGATCACCCGGTCCGGGCACATCCGCAGCGCCGCGCGTACCAGCTCCGCCAGGGTCACCTCGCCCAGGCCCTCGATGTTGGCCGGACGGCCCTGCAACGCGACCACGTCGGCATCCCGCAGATGGCGGTGCAGCCCCAGTTCGAGGGAGTCCTCTACGGTGATGATCCGCTCGGCCTCCACCGTGCCCAGCAGGGCGCGGAGCAGGGTGGTCTTGCCTGCGTTCGTGGCGCCGGAGACGATGATGTTCAGGCGCGACCTCACCGCAGCGACCAGCAGGTCGCGGGCGTTCTGGTCGACCATCCCCGACCTGGCCAGGTTCCCCAGGGTGAGGTACTCGGCGGGGTGGCGGCGGATGGTCACGGTCGGTCGGGCCGCGACCCCTGACATGACCGCTGACAGCCTTTCCCCGCCCGGCAGCTCCATGGACAGGATCGGCGCGGCCGTGTCGAAACGGCGCTCCCCGCCCGGTGCGCGGACAGCGGCCCGCTGCACCAGCGCCACGAGGTCGGTGTCCGCGTCCACCACGGCCGGACGGCGCTCGCGCCGCCCTCCGCCGAAGTCGACCACGGCTTCGTCGTTTCCGGTGATGTGGATGTTCTGCACCCCCGGCTCGGCCAGCAGCTCCTCCAGAGGCCCCAGGCCCAGGACGTGATCCAGCACGAACTGGCGGAGCCGTACCTCTTCGTGCGGAGCGAGTGCCCCCTGCCCACGGACCAGGGCCGTGCGGGCGCGCTCCTCCAGGAGTGCGTCCACGAGCCGCCCCACGTACTCGGCGTCCGTAACCTCTTCGGGGCGGGTGACGAGCTGTTCGGTGACCCGGTCCGCCAGGGCCACCGCCGTGCTGCGCAGGGAGTCCTCGCCGTTGCCCCTGTCGGGTGCGAGAACCGGGCGCGGAAGTTCGGGAGCCGCCGTCATGCCGCGCTCACCTCAACCGCGTTCCGCGCTCCGGACGCCATACCGATGCCGGAGAAGTCGTCGCACAGCTCCGCCAGCGCCTTGGCGGCCCTGATCAGCGGCATCCACTCCAGGCCGTCGGGATCCCGGTGCTGGGAGCGCCACGCGGCCACCCGGTCCCGCAGGCGGGTGGGCGGGCGGTGCTCTCCCCGCACCAGCGCGGCCCCCACAGTGTCGTGGGGGACGCGAGCCCACACGGGCAGAGCTGAGGCGATGCGGGACACCTCGCTGTCGGCGTGCGGGCAGACACCGGCGACCGCCAGTCCCACACGCACCCCCTCCTGCCGCAGTGAGGCCAGCACCGGGGCGCACACCCGCAGGCGGGCCGCACTGCCCACGTCCCCCGGTTCGGTGAGGACCACGGCCGCGTCGGCGTGGCGGAGCAGGGCCGCCCCCGCGGACCCCGGCACCGCACGCCCCACGTCGACCACGGTCGCCCTCCCCGACTTCAACAGGTGGGGGCTGCGGGCGAGCGCGTCCACCGCGCGCCCCGCCTCCAGCGGATCGGCGGGAGCGGGCACCGCCCGGAGCCCTCCGGGAAGCTCCACCGCGTGGCGCAGCATCGGCACACCGGCCGAGACCGCGTCCCGCACACCGGCCTGCGCCCAGGCCTCGGCGGAGGCCGGAGCCGGAACCGAGGCGCGGGAGGCGGCGGCCAACGACACCAGGCCCACATCACCGTTGAGGCCGATACCGTGCCAGGAGGCGATGTCCCCGCCGGAAGCGTCGGCTTCGACCAGCACCGGCACCGTCAGGGGAGTCGAGGGCCAGCAGGCCGCGAGCGCGGTGGCCAGACTCGTCACCCCCGGAGCCCCACTCAGGGAGCACACCGCGACGATCATTCCGCGCCTTCTTCCGTGTGGGTGTTCTCGTGCGGGTTCACCACCGCGATCTGGACCTCCTGGCCTGCCGATGCCCGGGAGAAGCGCGCGGCCTCGTCCCGGGGCAGGACCACCTCCACCACCTGCTGGCCTCCCCCGAGACCGTCCTCGGCCGCGGTCACACGGTGGACCAGCCCCGTCACCACCCCGGAGAGGTCTTCCGCGCCGTCGCCCCCGGCCTCCTCACCGGGTGCGGCAAGGGTGACCAGGTCCACGGTCGTCCCCTCCGCCAGGTCGGCAGGGGCCGTGGTCACGGGCACCGCGACCACCGCCTGCCCCGGTTCCGGCCACAGGGCGCTGTCGGAGACCGAGCCCGCAACCAGCGGGGACCCGGCGGGCACCGGCCGCGTCAGCACCATCCCTTCGGCCACCTCAGGGGTGAGCAACCGGAGCCCCTCGGCCTCAGCCAGGTCCACCGAGGCCACGTCCGCAGCCGTGATCAGGTGTCCGGCGGAAAGGTCGGAAGTGAGGACCGCAACCGTGCGCGTCTCCTCTCCGGCCAGCCCGGCCCAGGCCCCCGCCACCCCTCCCGCTGTGATCAGCGCCCCGGCCAGCAGCGCCCACTTCCACCGGCGGCGCGAGGCCGCCGCCAACCGCACCGACTCCCATTCCCCGGAACCGCCTCCGACCCGGGATTCCGAGCTTTTCTGGTGGGTTTGCTGGGGTTTCGCGAGTGCGACCATCCCTCCTCCTCCCTCTTCCATGCCTGTTCCGTACTGTCAGCGGGTGTGGGTGACCACCGAGTGGATCTCACTCACGGGCACCGAGACGGAGGAGGAGGTCGTCAGGTCCTCCAGAGCGCCGCCACGCCCGTCGGTGGTGGACCAGAACACCCCCCACTCCCACACCGCCGTCACGTCCACCGCTGTCCCGGCCCCGCCCGGCGGCAGGGCGGTGTAGGTGTGACCGCAGTCCGGCGACCCGCCCTCCCCTGCGGTGGCGCGGGAGAAGACCGTGCCCGGTCCAGCGCACACCACCTCGTGGCCGTCCCCGGTGTCCCACACCACGCGCTTCGGAGTCGCGACCACGGTCACCGACCCGGCGCTGACCGACGCGGTGACCGACACCGGGCTCCAGTCCTCCCCATCGACCCACAGCCAGGTGGGCAGGTTCACGAACCGGGGTTTGTCAG
Source organism: Nocardiopsis sp. RV163 (assembly GCF_001029525.1). NCBI lineage: Bacteria > Bacillati > Actinomycetota > Actinomycetes > Streptosporangiales > Nocardiopsidaceae > Nocardiopsis > Nocardiopsis sp. RV163. The sequence goes on from NZ_LEKI01000009.1 coordinate 23,774, forward strand.
GTTCCGGAGCGGTACCGATCACGGGCTCGGGCAGGCGCATGACCGCGCGCGCCTGCTCGGCCAGCACTTCAGGGGAGAAAATCCCCGGCGCGTCCCCACCGGCCGCCGCACCCTCACACCTGGCCATCCCGTGGGGAAGCGGCAGAGGCCCCTCCTTTCCGGACTCCAGGAACTCCGCGCTGGTGAACACACACGGCTCCCCGGCCTCGTCCGTTCCCCCGGCCGCGCCCTCCGAGGCGCTCCGCCCACCCGAACTGGAAGGCGCGGGCGGAGAACTCGCGCCCACCCGGCACTCCCCGCCTGAGCAGTCGGTCGTGGCGAAGAAGCCGTCGGCTGCCGCTTCTCCCGCTGCGGAAGCAGCCACCAACGCGGTCAGCGCGCCGACCAGACACACGCGCCAGGGGCGGCGGGGCACGCGGGTCAACACGACCCGTAGTCCTCAAGCCAGAGCTCCTCGACCAGCCAGCGCTCCCCGTGGGAGACGGCGGTCGCGGTGACCGTCCTCCGCCCGCTTCTGTCCTCGGAATCCGTCGTCTCCTCGGGGACGGTCCACTCCGAGTCGTCGATGCAGTCCTCGATGGACACCGAAGGCGGATTCCCGGACTCCTCCGCTGCCTCCGGATTCATCCGGGGCTTCCCCGTGGCGTGCACGCCGCGCAGCATGGCCGTGGTGAGTTCGAGTGCCTGCCCCGTGGCGTACTCGTCCAGGTCCGGATGGCCTACCGCTCCCTCGTGCGAGCCCTTGACCACCACGTCCCACATGCCGCGATAGGCGTCGAGCGCCACCTCCTCCGGCGACGGGCTGGCGGGCGCGGCCACAACCGGAGGCGTGCGCGCCGGAGTCTCCGCCGGACCGCTCCCCTGGGCCGCGCATCCTGTCAGCACCGCCGACGCTACGACAGCCATCCAGCGCGCCACAGGCGTACGCATACCCTCACCGCCGTTTCCACACGGGGCACGACTCCATGCCGTGCTTTCGAAAGGTGACACTAGCCACACCCAGAGTGACAACACAACCGCGCGCCGAGCACTCACAGTGATGAAAACTGTGAAGAGAACCACCGGGTTTCGATGTCGCACGTTCTACCTGCGAAAACACGGAAGGCTGCCTCCCTGAGGAGACAGCCCCGCGCTCTTTTTCCGAGGTCAGGCCACCGGCACCCGCTCCCTCTGCGCCTTCCACTGGCGCACCAGGGACGTAAGCTCATCCCATTCCCCGGCGGCCTCCGGACTCCCTGCGGCCAGAACGTCCGCCCCCTGTGGCTCCCGAGGAGGAACGCGTCCGGGAGCCCTTCGCTGCCGTTGCTCGTGTGCGACCAGGTAAGGGCGTACCGCGCGTATCCCCTCGTCGTCCACGCACCACCCCAGTTCCGGCAGTCGCTGCGCCGCACGGTTCCGCTCCACTTGCCCGGTGTCTGTGAGGAGGTCGAACGCGCCGACTTCTCGGCTCCGCCTCGCCTCGTCGTAGTACCTGATCCACTCGGGTTCCCGACGCGCCGCCGCCGACGGACCCTGCGACTTCAAAGATGGAGGCGACGCCGCCTGTCCGCTGGCTCCTCCCCGGGGAGGCCCTGCTCCGATGACGGCGGCGAGGACTGCACCCACTGCCCACCGCACGCTTTCGGCCCATCCCCGTCGACGCCTTCGGTGTCGGCCCGTACCATGGCTCACTGATCTTCCTCCTGCTACTTCAGGTGGTGGATCACGCCCCGGGCGGTGTTCCCGCACCGCCCGGGGCGCCTTCTTTTCTCTTATGGATTTTTCTGGTTCTGTGCCGACAGCGACCGAATCGGGACGGGTGTCATTGGCTTCGAAGCCCTACGCCCTCGAAGCTGCGCTTCCTCGTCCGAACCGACGCTGTCCGGCCAGCCCTGCTACGTGGAGATGAGGCCCTCCACCCCCGCCTTGCCTGGGGTTTCACCCATGACGGATTCAGACATGACAAAGCCCCCCATTACAGGCATGCAAATCAACTAGGACAAAAAGGAACGACTGCGTTCACCCGAACTGAACGCGTTCGCGATGTTTCCCCATACTCGCGAGAAGTTTCAACCCGTTCGGCTCGGAAAAGTCATGGGCGCGGAAAAAGGGCCGCCGGGTGACAGCGCCCCAGCGGCCCGTGTGCCCGCGATGCCCGGCGGGACGGCCCCGACCCCTACCCTGCGGGCGCCCGTGCCCGAGCGGGCGTTTCAGCGCCGGTCAGCCGGGTCGGACGGCCACCACGAACCGGCTGCTGTAGTAGTCGCCGCCGACCGGCTCGACGCGGATCGACTGCCCCGACCGGGGCGCGTTCACCATCTGCCCGTCTCCGATGTACATCGTCACGTGTGAGGGCGAAGCGCCGCTTCCCGTGTCGTAGAAGAGCAGGTCGCCCGGTTGGAGCTCATCGAGCCCGACACGGGCACCGGCCTCGACCTGGTCGGTGGTCACCCGCGGGATCGACACCCCCGCCACTGCCCACGCCCGCATCGTCAGCCCTGAGCAGTCGAAGGCGTGCGGCCCCGTTCCACCCCACAGGTAGGGCTTGCCGACCTGGGCCAGCGCCCACTCCGCCGCTGCCCGCCCCTGCTCGCTGGACGCTCCGGAGCCCACGGCGAGGACGTGCTCGGTCTGGGCGGCGATCCCGGCGTAGTGCCCGATGTGCTGCCGCACCTCTTCCGCATAGGACTCCGAGTGGTTGTAGCGCAGCAGCGCCTTCTCCAGGTCATCCTCATCAGCGAAGTCGACCCCGCCTGCCTCCGGGTTGCTGACGCACAGGTAGACCGCCGCGCTCCAGGCCGCGTCGAAGACGTTGTGCGGGTCAGCGACACCGTCACCGGACGCGTCGAGGCCATGGGAGGCCCACGTGGCGGGGATGAACTGCATCAGCCCCACCGCACGGTCGAACCCGGCGTCCCCGTCCCATTCCCCTCCATCACTGTCCCGGTGGGGTGAGGTGTTGCCCCCGGCCCCGCCGCCGTCCAGACGCGGACCGATGATCGGCGGGTCCACAGCCCCCGAGGAGGAGATCTGCCTCCCGGCCGCGTGGTCGGACTCGACCCTCCCGATCCCGGCCAGCACCGGCCAGGTCATTCCCCGGCACTCCCGGTGCTTCGATTCCAGGCGCACGGCGGCCTGGACGTAGGCGGACAGCACCGCAGCGGGTATGCCCTCCACCTCGCGGGGGACCCCGGAGAGCCCCTGCTCGCTGGCCGCCATCGCGCCGACGAACACCGGCACCAGCAGCAGGAACGCGCCCGCGCCGACCGCGATCCGGATCACCCCTCTCCCCCGGCCCGGCCCGTGTGGCGTGAAGCGATGTCCACCGGCCGCAGCCGGTCCGGGGAGTCCGCGGTCCGCCACACCGCCGCAGCAGGACCCAGTGCCCCCAGTCGGGCGTGGGTGGAGACGTACACGCCCACCCGGTCGGAGACGTCACCGGCCAGCTTCGCGGCGAGGTTGTCCTCCCGCTGGTCGGAGTGGACCGCGAACAGCACGATCGACGGCAGTCGGCTCTCCCTCGCCAGGCGCGCGTACCCCCTCATCTTGCGCTGCACCTTCGTCAGCGGCTCGCTGCCGGTGTCGTACTCCCAGAACGCGTCCAGTGCGAGCCCGTCCTGGTGCCAGCACATGTAGGCGTCGGGACGGATGTGGCGACCCCACCGGCGCGCGCACTCGCGCTCGTTGTCCCAGCGCACCAGGCGCGCTGCGGAAGTACTCCGGGCCGACTCGGTGGTCAAGGCGAGGCACTCGACCAGGCCGAGTATGTGCCCGAGCCGCCCCGAGTGTGCCCGGGCCAGTACCCGGTCCTGCCGGAATCCCAGCTCTTTGGCCTCCATGCCGCGGTTCTCGGCGACCAGCGCGGCACCGGTCTGGGTGAGTACCCAGTGGTCGGGCACCCGCGCCTGAGCGAAGAAGGGACGGAACCGGTCCAGAAGCCCGTACTGGTGGAGCATGAGCAGCCTCCTGCGCGCGCGGCGGGGCTCAGAGTCCGGGAAGTAGAGCCTGTGGATGTGGTGGGTGGTCATGACGTGGTGGTCGTACAACCCGCCGAGGATCTCCCGATCCCTGGGCGTCACCCGGCGAGCCAGCCACACCAGAGCGCTCGCGTACTCGGTGCGCTCGGGGCCGTGCCCCACCCGTCCAGAGGCGGTCATGCGGTCCTCCCCTGCTCTCCTCGGACCTCGGAAGGAGGTGCCCCGTCCTTCGCCCCGTGGCACCGCGCCGCCTCCCTGGCCTGAGTGGCCCGGCCCGCGATCCCGGGCGGCAGCGGGCGGGTGCGCACCGTGGCCGCTCCCTGCTCCTTGGCACCCACCAGCGGGCGGACCACGGCCTGGTAGGCGCCCAGATGGGTCAGGTCATAGGCCCCCAACACGGGCAAGGTGTGCTGTTGCAGGCTCACCGCGTCGTCGGGCGAGGCCGAGAAGTACACCTTCGTGCGCGCGTTGGCCGAGACCGCCTTGCGCAGGTCAGCGGGGAGCTGGCCCAGCTCCTGGTGGGCCAAGGTCAACCCGAGCCGGTAGCCACGGGCCTCGGCCAACATGTCCTCCAACGAGCCCGGAAGGTTGAGGAAGTTCTGGCACTCGTCCACGTACGCGCACAGGTCCTTGCGCTGGTGCTCGGGGGTGTGGATGCGGGCGGTCACCGCCTGCCAGGTCGCCGCCAGCGCGAACGATCCGATCAGGCTGGAGGTGTCCTCGCCCAGGCGCCCCTTCGGCAGTCGGAGCAGGACCAGGTGGCCGGTGTCGAACAGGGTGGGCAGGTCCACCGTGGACGGTCCCGACGCCACCACCTGGCGCACCCACTTGCGCAGCAGCGCCGTCCGGAGCTTGTTGAGCACCGGCCCCGTCACCGCGCTCCTGGCGGAGGCGGTGAGGCCGGAGTACCAGTCCCAGAAGTCCTCCAGGGCCTCGTCTTCGCCGGTGCGCGCGGCGACCTTGGCCAGCGTCTCGGCGCGGAGCGCGTCCTCGGCGAGCAGGCGGGGGATGTGCCCCAGCGTCAGCTTCGGATCGCTCGCCCGGGTCAGGGTCAGCGTGGCCGCTCTGAGGATGTCGTCGGTCCTGGGTCCCCAGTACTCGGCGTAGATCCTGCGGAAGATGCCCACCACCGTGTCGGAGACGAAGTCCGGGTCGCCACCCTGGAGCAGGTTCAACCGGGGCGGCGAGACCCCGTCGTCGGGGTCGAACAGCACCACCCGGTCCACCGCGTCCTCGGGCAGGCGGGCCAGGATGTCGGTGACCAGGTCTCCCCGCGGATCGATCACCAGCCCCGCCCGACCGGCCTCGGCGTCCTGGAGCACCAGGTTGGCCAGCAGGGTGGACTTGCCCGAGCCGGTCTTGCCGAGGATGTGCGTGTGCTGGCGCGCCTCCACCACGCCCAAGGCGACCGGGCGCCGGGTGCCGGCGTCGCTGTCACCGACCACCCGGGTGTTCTCGCCCCCGCGCGCAACCGCAGGGGCCGGTGCCGCTGGCCGCGCCCCGGCCCGGACCAGCCCGGGGACCGTGGTGTCGGTGGGCAGGTGCGCTACTCCGGCCAGCTCGGCGGTGGAGAGCAGGAACCCGTACCCCAGGAACCGGTTGGCCAGCCACCAGGAGGGCCGGACCATGAAGCGGCGGTGTAGGTGGTTGGTGCCTGAGGTGAACGCGGCGAACGCCGAGCCGATCCCGTGCGCCCTTCCCCGGAGGCGTTCCCTGGCCGCTTCGCCTTCATGGACGGTGGTGAGAACGTAGGCGGCATCGCACGCCAGCCGGGGCGAGGACGCCTTGGCCAGGATCGCGCGCACGTCGTCACTCGTCCCGGGAAGAACCGCAGGTCGGCTGCGCGCGGTGCCGTGAGCGGTGGGGTCGAGAGCGTCCACCAGGTACGCGGCCGTGCTGGTGTGACCGTACAGGCGCGCTGCCGCCCGGCGGGCCCGCGCAGCCCGCCAGCCCGTGGCCGGTCGGGCGGTGACCCGCACCAGGGCGTACTCTCCCTCGATCAGGTCCTCCATCGCCCCTAGCAGCGGACGGGCGGGGTCGTCGTCGAAGCGGGTCCGCAGGGGGAACACCTCGCTGCGGCCGAGCCGGAGGCGGCCCCCGGTGGTGTAAGCCCCCGCTGGCAGCGGCGACTCGCCGGAAACCGGGTGGCGGGTGGAGGTGGTGGCGCCGGGCCAGGCCGCGGAGACCGCGCGCTCCACCGTCCCCGGCGGCACCGCGCCCGGCACCCACACCTGGAACCGCACTCCGGCGGCCGAGGCGACCATCTCCAAAGCCAGGTGTGGCTGGAGCAGCCACCGGGACCACCGGGGCTTGAGCAGACCCATGGCGTGCTGCCAGAAGGCCTGGGCGTTCTCCAGCGTCGCCTCGGGCGGAGGCAGGATCTCCACCACCCGTGCGTCCCTCGACAGGCAGCGGTGGCGGGCCAGGCGCGTTCCGGCCAGGGCCGCGCACACCACCGCTCCGGCCAGCGGGACGGTCGCGAGCAACAGGAAGAACCCTCCGCTCAACAGGAAGTCGGCCATCACATCAGCTCCTCGATGTCGAACCCGTCCGTATCGGGGTCGGGGACGTCGTCCTGTCGCTCGTCCTCCTCGAAGAGCTCCGCCCGCTGGGCGGCGAGTTCCGCCGGATCGGAAGTGATCAGCCGGTGTTCAGCCGGTGAGGCGATCGGGTGGAAGCCGACCCTCTGGTGTCCGGCGACCAGCAGTGCCGAGCCCCGGGGCGCGGTACCGACGAGGTGGGCCTCCCCGGAGGAGAGGTGGAACGCCTCGGCCACCCGGTCCAGGTTCTGCGGGGCCTGCTTGAGCAGGATCTGGGTGGCGGCGTTGGCGATGACCACCCGCCCCAGCTCGGTGCCGAGCACGTCGCCGACGTCCTGGGTGATGAGGGTGAGCCCGGCCCAGTGCCTGCGTCCGGCTTTGGCCAGCCGGGCGAGGTAACGGGCCGCGGACGGGTCCTGGAGCAGTAGCCACGCCTCGTCGACCACGACCATGCGGGGTCGGGCCGGTGTTCCCGCGGTGACGTGACGCCAGATGGCGTCCAGCGCGATCAGGACACCGACCGGACGGATCTCGTCGGGCAGCTCCTTGAGCGAGACCACTGTCAGGTGCCCACCCACTCGGTGGGTGGAGGGCCCGTCGAACAGGGTCGCGTGCGATCCGTGGACGAAGGGCTCCAGGCGGCCCGCCAGCTGCTGGGCGGCGTGAGCGGTCTCCTTCCCCGTGTCGGGATCGGTCGCGGCGTCCTCCAGCGCGGCGGCCAGGTCGGCGAGTACCGGCGCGGGCCGGGACCAGGTGGCGGGGTCCCGCGTGATCCCGGCCCCGGCGTAGGCGGTGATGATCGCCCGGTCCAGCACGCTCTTCTCGGTCGCGGACATCCGGTCGACCATCGCGGTGACCAGGGTGTGCAGGAACAGCGCCCGCGACGTGAACGCCTGGCCCTCCTCGTCCGTTTCGGGGAGTGCGAAGGGGTTCAGTCGGCCCTCCTCGGTGCCCAGGCGCAGAACGGTGCCGCCGGCCTCCTCGGCCAGGCGGCGGTACTCACCCTCGGGGTCGATGACAGAGACCTCCACTCCGACCAGCAGCGACCGCAGCACTTCGAGCTTGGCGAGGTAGGACTTGCCCGCCCCCGAGCGGGCGAGGACCACCGCGTTGTGGTTGTCCAGGCCGCCGCAGAACCGGTCCCAGGCGACCAGTCCGTTGCTGTGGGCGTTGGTGCCGTAGACGACCGTGGTCTCGCCCAGGTCGGCGACCAGCTCGGGGGAGGTGAACGGCAGCAGGGTCGCTGCGGCGTCGGTGTCCATCGACCGGCCCATCCCCAGCGCGTCGGTGCCCAGCGGCAGGGTGGAGACCCACCCCTGCAACGGACGGAACGTGGCCGGGACCGCGTCCACGAGCAGGGACGAGCACAGCGCCCTGATCTGCTGGAGTTCGGCCTCCAGAGTCTCCAGGTCGGAGGCGTGCGCGGTGGCGTACACCGCCACCCGGAACAGGCGGCCCTGGCCAGTGGCGATGCGGTCAGCGATCTCGGCGGCGTCCATGGCCGCCGTCACCTGGTGCGGGTCCTCCACTCGCCCCTGGGACGTGCTGGTGCGGTGAGCCGACTCCAGGCGGGTCCGGCGTTTGCGCAGTCGTGCGGCGGCGGTGGGAGCGGGCACGGGTTCCAGGTGGAAGGAGATGTCGAGCTGCCCGGGATAGGTGAGCAGCGGCTCGGCCCACCCGGCGGTGACCTCGCGGGGGTACCCGGTGACGGCGAGGGTCTGGCACACCCCGCCCTCGACCTCCAGGTGGCGCGAGCCCAGGCGGATGGCCGGACCGCCCAGCGCGTGCGTTTCGGATCGCGTCCTCGAACTTCGGAGATCCATCAGCGTTCCTCCTCGTGCTCGTGTCCGTCGGTGGCACCGGTGTCCGCGAGCTCGCAGCCGATCGGCGCGGGGTCGATGATGCGGGTGCCCGGGGCGGTCATCGACGCCCGCAGGGCGTCTGCGGCTTCGCCTCCGTCCAGGACTTGGGTGCGGATACCGAGGGCGGCCAGGCGGTCCGCGGTGTCGGCGGCCCTGCGCAGCAGAGCAGGACCCGCACGGCGGGCGGTACCGGCCGCGGTCACCACCACCAGCACCTGCTGGTGGGACAGCTCGTGTGTGGCGGTCAGCTCGTCCAGGAAGTCGGCGTGCGCCGTGGCGGCCTCGGCCAGTCCCGGGTGCGGCAGGCGGGGCGCGTTGTCGCGCAGCATCGCGGTGAACTCGCCCAGGTCGGCGCTGCGCCGCTGGACGAGGATCTGCACCGGTTCGGCCAGGGCGTCCAGCACTCCGGCGAAGGCGGCCAGCACCTGGTCCTGTTCACGTCCCGAGGCGAGCTGGAAGGGCAGGGTGGTGCAGGCGATCATGACCGCGCACCGGCCGTCCAGGTCGACCACCCCTTCCGGAGAGATCGCTGAGGCCGGAAGCCGCAGCGGTGCCAGCCGTGGGCCGCGCCGCAGACGGGGCGCCCACCGGGGCAGCGCGGGGACGTGCCCTGAAGGTGCGGAGACCAGGTGCTTGGATGCGCGCGCCCAGGCCAGGGCACTGGCCGCGACCCGCTCCAGGCCCCGGCCGTCGCGCTCCCCCAGGGCGAGGGCGATGGCCGTACCCAGAACAGGGGCCAGGACCATCACGAACAGCCACAACGGCACCGCTTCCCGCAGGAGCAGGTAGGCGCCCCACGCCCCCGCCAGAACCGGGGTGATGATCAGGCACTGGCGTGCGGTCAGGTTGAACAGGACCGGTTCGGGCCGGTCGATGTCGGCGGGGATGCGTCCCCGCCACGCGGACGCCTCGTCGGTGGTCACACGGTTTCCTTCCTCGTCCGGAGATCACTTGGTGTCGCGGTCGGGGCGCGGGAAGAGCCCGTACTGCTTCCACACGCGCTTGGGGTTGGGAAAGAGCGCCCGCTGGCCCTTGACGTGCGGCGGCTTGCCCCAGGCCAGCGGCGGCATGTCGGGCAGGTGGCGCAGCCCCGCCGAGGGCCGGGGCGCCGGGTCCGGCAGGCCCAGGCGCTGCACGGCGCGCCTGCCGGGAACGCGCACCGGTGGCGGGGTTGGCAGGACACCCTGGCGCCACCGACGCTCGGGCGGCGCAGACGGCGCGGACGGCGCAGACCGGCCCGGTGGCGAAGCCGGGCGCGGGAAAAGGGCCTGTTGGCCGGTCCTGGGTGATCCGGGCATGCGGCCCACCTCCAGCTCGCGGCGCACCGCTGCGGGCGGTGCCAGGCGCGGTGGCGGGACCGGCGGCAGGGCGCGCGGTCCTGTCAGCGCGAGTGGGCCGCGGGCGCGGCCTCCCGGCCACGGCGGGCCACCTGTCCCTGCGGAGGGCCCGCCAACGGGGTCGACAGCGGGCCGGGGCCCTCCTGGCCCCGGGTTGGAGTGGCCGTGGCCGGGTCCGGGCAGCGCTCGTCGGCCTCCTACGGTGAGGGCACCGACGGGTTCAGGCGGGTCTTGGCGGGCCCGGTACCACCACGCCTGGGGTTGCAGGGGTTGCAGACCCGAGGCTGGCTTGGGCCTGTAGCGAGGCAGCTTGCGGCCGGGCGTGCGCGGTGAGAAGAACTGCCACTTCAGCGACGACGCCGGAGCAGACGGCAGACGCATGCTGCTGACCGAGCGGAACGCCATCATCCACGCGATGTTCTTCAGGATCGCGGCGATGGGCGAGGTGCCCGGGTTGGGCTGCCAGACCAGTTTCATCACCCAGGAGCCGATCCGGATCTGCACATAGAGCAGGACCAGGAGCAGCATGATGTTCATCAGCCAACCCGCGTCACCCGCGTCGGCGTCGCTGGGTGTGGCGAGCACGCTGCTGGCCAGCACCACGGTCGTTTCGTGCCCGAGCCCGGTGTCCAGGACCAGGCCGGGATCCGGTTCCGGTTCCGGTGCAGCGGAGGTCTGGCGCAGCGATCCGAAGATCGTCATCTGCCCCTCGAAGAACAGGCGGGCCATGGCGATGAACACGATCGACTGGGCGATCGGGATCGCGCACAGGCCCGCCATGGACTTCCACCACAGCTCCGCGATCCGGTTGGTCTGCGGCAGGGCGTGAAAGATCAACAGCAGCGGCGCGGCGATGGTCAACACGATGGCCATGCAGATGCGCACCGCCTCGGTGGCCATCCACACCACCAGCAGCACGACCACGACCACCAGGAGCAGGATGGTGAAGACCAGCGCCTCCTCCAGGATCACCTCCATGCGGTCGCGCAGGTTCTGAGCGGCCTCGCGTGCGTCGATGCCTTGGGCTCCGATGGCCGCGGAGATCTGGTTGGAGGCTCGGATCATCTCCCGGGCCGCCCACAGCGAGAAGTTCGAGGCCACGAAGGCGAACACCGCCCTGGGCAGGATGTCGGCGGCCGAGTAGCGGCTCTGCACGGTCTGGTAACCCATGGCCACGATCCCGCCCGCCACGATGAGCAGCACGAAGAGCGTGTTGCTGGTGGCCAGGATGCCGCCGTGCAGAGCCTGCATCCCCTCGGTCGGCTCCGGGGTGTGGAAGGCCTTCTGCGCGAGCCACCCCAGAACTGGGGTCAGGCCGGACACGACGAAATCAGCGAACCAGTTCGACACGTGACAGCCCGGATCGACCAAGCCGCAGTCGAAGACGTCCTCGTCGGCGCCCACCTCCACCGGCAGCTCGGACTGCTCCCGCAGCGGCGGCTCGTCCTCGCGCTCATCCTGCGGGGGCGGCAGCGGGTCGTCGGTGATCTCCGGTTCCGGAGCCGGTACCTCCGCCGGCTCAGGTGCGGGTTGGGTCCCGGGATCTTCGGGTTCCGGGAGCGGATCGTCGGAAGGGGGCGGTTCCGGGCTGGCCGGACCCTGCCCCCACGACGCGGCGCTCACTCGCCTGCCCCGCCCACGCTGACGACCCACTCCACGATGTCCATGAGCACCGTGGCCAGGATCGCGATGCCGTAGCCCACCGCCGTTCCGGTCAGGGCGCGCTTGGCGCCGTCGATGGCGCCGACCTCGCCGTTGGCGGCCAGCCACCGCACCGCCGCGATCGTCAGGAACAGCGTCCCCAACGCTGACGCGAGGGCGATGATGACCATGCGGATGCGGTTCACGACCTGGCGCAGCTCGGCGGTCTCCTCCTCAGCCGACTCCGCGGTGGCCTCGGCCGCCCACACCCACGCCGCGTCATCGCCCGCCGCCACCCACCACACGGCCGCTCCGGCGGCGGCAAAGAGCACTGCCGCCCACCGGATGGCGTGCTGTCCTGCCCCTGAAGCTGCTGTCACCTGTTCCCCCTCGACGTCCTCGGCTCCCGGCCGGGCACCGGGCACCCGGTGCTGTGCGCCGGGGCCCAGTGCCCGTATCTGGTCCCCTAAGAAGCCCGGGGAAGGGGGCGATGCGACATCGGCTTCGAGCGCTTTTTCGCGCCTGTCACCAGGAGCCGGAGCCCGCTCCGCTGATCCGGGAGGTCCTTGCCGTGGACGAGGGCGTCGGCGATCACCACCTCGCCCGCGCGCACCGCCTCTAGCAGGCGTGCCTCAGCGCGTTCGCGACGCTTGGCCACGGCCTTGTAGGACGCCCCCAGTTCCGCGGCCTCCTCTCCCAGCGGGACGTTCTCCAGCCTGGTCCGGGCGATCAGGCGCGCCTCCGTCCGAGAGAGGACGCCCACCCGCACCGCGGACAACAGCAACAGGTCCGGGCTGGCCTGAACTCCCGGGTCGGGATCCTCCTGCCGTCCCGGGTCACCGGTCGGGATCGGCGCCTCCTGCTCGTGCCTGCGCGCCGAGAGCGCGGCGCGGTGCGCGGGCCGGGTTAGGTACCAGACCAGCCGGGCGTAGTCGAGGTTGATGGTGCGGACCTGGTGGACCACCTCGCACACGATCGCGGACTCCACCGTGTCCACCCCGTCCGCGGTCAGGCCCCGACACGTCCTCCTGGCGGTGGACCGCAGAGCGGGCATGCACAGCCCGAGCGCTCCGACCATCCAGTCCTGGGACAGGCGGGCGGCGCGGATGGTGTGCCGCCAGACCGCGTCGCGCACGTCGTGCGGAGTGCCCTCATCCATCAGGACATCGCGCAGCTCGTACAGGGAGTAAGTGCGGTTCTGGAGCCAGGGGTGGACGTCGGTCCCCCGCAGGGTCAGGTGGGTGGGTGACAGGCGGACGAAGCCGGTTTCGACGACTGCCAGCGGTGACGGTGCAAAAACCACGGATGCCCCCTCGGATACGAGCGAGAAATGACATCCGCATGGAACACGTCGGCGTTCTCAGGCAGGGTTCACAACGGGTTCACTGCGTATTCGGGAGCCACTCAGTGGGCACTCAATTCGTGGTCACGAGAGTAAAGAATCAGCCAAGGGGACGCGAGCCACACACTCGCGAGGCCCTCGCAGCACCAGCGGTGAACCTCATCTGAACCCGCTCCCACCTGCACATACACCAGAACGGGCAGGCGATGGGGGGTCGTCTCCGGGCAGCACTCATCAGCAGGACGACCGGACGGGCAGCGTTTTTTCAGAACACGCGCGACGACAGAACTCAATCGGGACCGTTCTCAAACGGGAGAGCTCTTGCTCACGCTTCTTCCTTGAGAGTCATGGGTGCAGGAATGAAGCACACTGGGACCTTTGGTCCTGGTGGGGCGCCGTGGCTTATCAGTAGCCTGACCGCGCAGACAGAACTGCCCCCGCCTCCTGGCCTGGCGGGGGCAGTTCACTCCTCCTGGGGCTACCGGGAGAACGCAGCGCCGAGGAACGCGCTCCACTCGCCGCCGGAGAAGGACAGGCAGCCCAGGTCCCGGTGCTGCGTATCCCTGACGAGGACAGCCTCCGGAACCGCAGTCTCGTTGACCTCGACGCACTCGCCCTGGGCTCCGCTGTAGCTGGACTTGTGCCACCCGCTGGTCAGGTCGATCACTCCAAGCCTCCCATGGCTCTCGAAATCACATCATGTGAGGCTACAGGGGGTAGCGCCCACGTTTGCAGCTCCCCGTACACGGCCAGAAGCCGCGTCACGGTGTCTCCGCCGAGCAGCTCGCCGCCGGAGGCGTGCTCGACTTCGACAAGCGTCTCGCGCTCTTTGAAGGACAGCAGCCGGAACGGACCAGCGGCTCCCCCGTAGTACGGGGTGTCCGCTGGCAGGATCAAGATTCTCACGACCCCGGCGGAGTCCAGATCGAGGAGATGTCCCAGCTGCTCCTTCATCACCGCGGGCGAACCGACACGGGCTCGAACGACTGCCTCGGCGAGGATCGCGACCAGACGCGGATTGTTCATCTCCCTCAGCGCGTCGAGGCGGCTGGCTCTCAGGTCCACGAGCCGGTCGATTTCCTCGGACGTGTCCAGGGGCCGGCCGTCGCGGAAGATCTGACGCGCGTAGTCGGGCGTTTGGAACATACCCGGAACAAGGGCGGGGTTCCATATCTGGATCCCGGACGCCTGCTCTTCAGCCGTGACGATCTTTCGGTGCCAGTCGGGGTCCTCCTCGGCACGCTTCGCATCCGTCCAGCGGCGGAGAAGGTCACCGTTCGTACCGAACAAGGCCTCCGCCTCGTTGAGAAAGTCCCTTTTTGGCGACCGATAGGCATTCTCGTATTTACTGATGGTTGACGCACCGTAGCCGGTCGACTCGGCCGCCTGCTCCAGCGTAAGCCCACGCCGGTCACGCAGCCTGCGGAGCTCCTTCCCGAAGGTGATCCATGCTGACAGCATCTTCTCAGGCATGGGTAGAACTTTACAGAAGCTCTCTACATTCTTGTACGGGTTCCACCAAATAGCGATCGATGCACGTAAAGGCATTGAGGAGGAGCACCTCGCCCTGGACGATGGGCACCCCGGCGGAAAGCGTCGGCCATAGGAAACCCCGGCGACTGTGCCACCAGCCCCGGGAACGGCTCCCACCGAACATGCCAGAGGTGAGAACGTGGCAAATCCTACCGAACCAGGGATTCCGACCAGCACTTCGCACACCCGTCCGCAAGAAGACGGACCCCCGTTTCCCGGAGAGCATTCGGACGTCTTCCAGCGGGCTGGTGAAGTGCGGACCGCTCCGGAAGTCGGCCTGTCGGCTGGCGAGGCTGTTGTGGTCACCGCCCGCTCCCGAAGGACGCACGCGGTCGCGCGCAGGTCCTTCCCCGGAGTCCCGGACTCAGTGGCGCACGTGCGCGACTGGGTCGAGCAGACCTGCGCACAGTGGCAAGCCCCCGTCCCGGAGGCGCTCACTCTAGTGGCCTCCGAGTTGACCTCCAACGCGATCGCCCATACCCACAGTGGCCTGCCGGGCGGACAGTTCGCTATCCGGCTCCTGCTCCACCTGGACCGCATGCGGCTGGAGGTGCGCGACGCCGGTCCCCTGTCCGGCCGAACTCCGCTGCGCCGTACCCCCGCCCTCACCGCCGAGCACGGCCGGGGGCTGGTGCTCGTGGACGCCCTCGCCACTGGCTGGGGACGGCTGCCCGCAGGAACCGGAACCTTCGCCGAACTCCCGCGAGTGGCGGGAATGAGTGAATGAGGCTCCCGCGACGCACCCGTTCTCGCCCACTGGTCGTCCGTGCTCTGGCCGTCTTCGACGACGCCCGGTGGCGCGCCGCCCAGCAGGGCTATGTCCTGACTCGTCAGAAGCGCTTGCTGGGAGCGGTGTACGCACTCACCTCGCTTGACGGAGACACCGCGATCCTGCACGACCTCGGGGAGGTTCGCGCCTTCCTCGAGCGGCCCTCATGACCGCGTGCGGTGACGGCCCCGTGGCCCGCCCTGCGACCGCAGCCACAACATCTACGCCCCTCCATGATCAGGAACAAGGAGACCTGTGCCCGCATCCGCGCCCCACGACCTGACCGTGATCCGAACCCGGGCGGACCCGCTGGCCGAGACCGCCCATCTGACCCGCGTCACTCACGACGTAGCACGCCACCTCACCATCGCGGAGCTGGTGCGTCTGGCCTCGGACGGGGAGCACGGGCGAACCCCTGGCGGTGCGCGCCCTCATCGACCTCGCCGGACACCAACGGAAAGCCCCTCATGCCCGACTACAGCTACCTCCTCGACGGCCGCCCTGATGTCCTCACACCCAGCGAAGTCGCCGCCCTGTTCAACATCCGCCCCCGCAGCCTCCACCGAGGCGAATGGGACAACGTCCTCCGGCCCTTCCGCACCCCGGGGGGAGCACGCCGATACCCGAAGGAACACATCGCCGCCCTTCTCAACCAGCCGGACGATTCCGCCCCACCCCCTGAAGCCGTCACGAGCCGGATCCGCGCATCTTCGTAGGTAGCCCAGGCCAGGTACGACACATGGAAGCCGACGAGCCGCTGTCGGAGGTGACCGTCCACGAGGCGGCCGTAGTGTACCCGCACACGCCTCGGACTCCGGGACGGAGCAGTCTTCCGCTGGAAGGTGGCATAACCAGCTGCGCCCCCGGCTTCCACCGAATCACCGCTCCACACAAACAGCACGCGACCGTCCGCACAGCCCGGTTTTATTCCCAGGCAGGAATATCCGGCCAGAGATTGACCGGACCCGATCACCTCTCTACTGTAAATTCCGTTTCGACCCTTTCAGAAAGGGCCATGCCATGAAGTTCGAGAAGCTCTCTGGTGACTGTAACCGGGATGACTGCCCGGGAATCTACTCCACCGACAACGGGACCGTCGTCGTGCAGGGCGCGCTCCTGACCGACACCACCGGCCTCACCCCCTCCCCCGGAGAGGCCGCGGTCGAGATCCCCACGCACCTGATCGAGGAGGCCGCCCGTGCGCTTGGAAGGTGACGCCTGGCGGGAGTTCTTCGACTCCTTCCAGCACGAGGCGTTCCGCCTGGAGACCCTGCCCAGCTACACGGTGCCCGAGGAGGAAGAGGAACTGCGCCAGTTCCTGGCCGGGCAGACCCGCCCGGCCGAGGAGCTGCACACCGACAGCTACCTGCTCCGGGTGCGCAACCACGTCGAGTCCGGACGCCGGATCCGACGGGTCCACACCCTGACCAGCCCTCTCGGCGACCACCTGAAGTTCCAGTTCGAGTGGGGATACGCCTTCAGCGTCCAGGCCGGTGAGGAGGTCAACATCCTCGACTTCGCCACCACCCCCGACCCCGGCCTGCCCCGCCAGGACTTCTGGCTCTTCGACGACACCCGCGTGGTGCTCATGCACTACGCTGCCGACGGAACCCAGGCCGGCCGGGAACTCCTGGAGGGGGCCGACCCCGCCCCCTACGTCGCCTACAAGAACCTGGCCCTGGAGCACGCCGTCCCCTTCACCGAGTACTACAAGGCCGACTGATTGACGCTTGAGCCCGACCGTGCCCAACAGCCGCGCAGCGAGCTGGCGGAGGCCCTTCGCAGCCTCCGCCGCGCCTCGGGGCTGACCGGCGCGCGGCTCGCCGTCCGCAGTGGGATGAGTCAGGCCAAGGTCAGCAAGATCGAGAACGGCCGTGTGCTGCCCTCCGCGTTGGACGTCGAGCGCATCCTGCGTGCGCTCGACGTTCCGCCCGGGGAGGAGGAGACGGCGCGCCTGCTGGAGTTGGCCCGTGTGGCCAACACCGACTACCAGGGGTTTCGTACCGCGCTCCAGCGCGGTCTCGGAGAGACGCAGCGGGACCTGGCCGCGATCGAGGCCTCGGCCACCACCATCCGCTTCTTCCTGCCCTGCATGATCACCGGGCTTCTACAGACCCCGGACTACGCGCGCCAGACCCTGTCGCACACGCTGGTGAACCGCGGTGCGAGCTGGGAGACGGCGCTCGCTCGGCGCCTGGAGCGCCAGACGGTGCTCTACGACGAGGGCAAGCGCTTCGTGTTCGTCCTGACCGAGGCCGCCCTGCGCTGGCCGTTGTGCCGCCCGGAGGCGATGGCGGTGCAGATGGACCGGATCGCCTCGCTCAGCGAGCTGCCCAGCGTGGACATCCGCGTCGTGCCCGCCGATCCCCCCGTGCCCAGCGGTCCCCTCAACGGGTTCACCGTCTACGACGACCGCCTGGTGACCGTCGAGGTGTTCACGGGCAAGCTCGCCCTGCGCGACCCGAAGGATATCTCCTACAGCATGGAGATATTCGCCTTCTTCCACGAACACGCGCTCGAAGGCGAAAACACCAGGTCATTCCTGCGTAGCCTCGCCCAGGAATACCGCAACCGGGCATAACCGGCACCGCGGGGAACGAATTTATTCCCTGGCGGGAAACTCCTTCACCTTCCTTGTGCGGGTCCCTAATCTGAGCTGTGCTCACAGGCCCCCATGAGAAAGGAAAGACCTGTGCAGAACACGCAGGACAGCCCCAGCCCGGAATCTCCCTTCGCCCTCGACATCCGCCTGCTCGAGAACAGCGACTCCCTGGCCCAGTTGATCAACCTCACCGATGACGGCTGCGGCTCCAGCTGCCCCAACGCCTGCACCACGAGCGCAGCGGACTGATCGGCACGGTCGGCACCGGCCCGGATCCGGTGCCGACCAGCACTTCTAGGAGGAGGGGATATGGGTTCCGGCGAGGAGCGGCACGTGGGTTGGCGTGTGGTCGGCCGACCGCTGGTGCGGGCGAGCCTGCTCAGCGGCCTGCCGACGAGCGGCGTACCGGACCTGAGCGGTAGTGACCCGCATCCGTGGTTGAAATGGCTGCGCCGCGTGTGGGAGCACCCGGGTCTGACCGAGGCGATCCGGAACGCCTCGCCTGACCTGGCCGCCGGTGTGGAGGCTCTGCTCGACCAGGATCCGGCCGCGGTGCGGGTACGCCGGGCCCGGAAGGCGACCGCTTCCGTTCTGCGCTACGTACTGCGGGCCGACAGCCGTGCCACTCCCTTCGGGTTGTTCGCCGGCGTGGCCGCCGCGACCTTCTCCGAACGCTCACGAGTGGTGTGGGGTGGCGCCCACCGGAGGGTGGTTTCTCCGGGCGGGGCATGGGTGGCCGAGGTCGTCAGTGCGTTGGAGGCTCCGCCTGTGGTGCGTGAGCACCTGCTGGTCGTCGTCAACAACACCGTCGTTGAAGAGCGCGGGCACCTCGTCGTGCCCCAGTACGCGCGTCCCGCCCCGGGTGCGCCCGGGTCGGACGCGGAGCAGGTCGAGGTCCGTGTCAACAGCGCCGTACGCCTGGTCCTGGAAACAGCACGTGAACCCGTGTCGTGGTCGACGCTCCAGGCCAAGCTGGCCGCCGAATACCCCGATGAACCTGCCGTGAGCACTGACGCCATGCTCGCCCGCCTGGTCCAGGTGCAGGCACTACTCACCTCGCTCGCCCCTGCGTCCACCGAAACCGACTCCCTCGGCTGCCTCGTCTCTTCCCTCGCCCAGCACAACACCTGCGCTCCACCCGAAACCCGCCCACTGATGTCGCTTCTCCAGAAAGCGCACACGGCGACGGAGGAGCACAACTGCGGTGGTAGGTCCAGCACCCTGGGGAAGGCCGACGAGGCGGTCTCGCGCGTGTCCCGGGTTCAGCCGTTGGGGGTGGACGTGCGAGTGGACGCCGACATGGCCTTGCCCGTGACGGTGGCACGCGCGGCGGAGCAGGCCGCGCACATGCTGACTGTCCTGTCCCCTTACCCGGACGGGCTGCCCGCGTGGCACACGTACCGGGAGCGCTTCGCCGACCGGTACGGCGACGCGCTCGTGCCCGTCCGGGAGGTCGTGCACCCTCAGACAGGGCTGGGCTTCCCCGCCGGATACGCCATCACCGACGCCGAAGGCCGCGCCGAGTCCCTCACCGATCGTGACCGTTGGCTGCTGGAGCAGGCCCAGGCTGCCGCTCTGGACCGGCGGCGGGAGATCAGCGCAGACGCGCTCCTGGACGAACTGGCCGCCCGGCAGTCCGCGCTACCTCCTGGGCACACGGAACTGAACCTGCGTGTGGAGTCGCCCTCACGAGCCGCACTGGACAGCGGCCGGTTCCGCGTCGCGGTGCTGGGCGCCTCCCGCAGCGCGGCCACCATGGCGGGACGCTTCGCCGCCCTGGCCGGTGTCCGAGGCGACCTGCGCGAAGCCGTCTCGCGCACCACCTCCGCCGGGGCGGTGCCGGTGCAGCTGTCGTTCCCGCCGCTGCGAGCCCGCAGCTCCCACCTGGTCCGCTCGGAGAGGCTTCTCGATCACTTGATCAGCGTGGGCGAATACCCCGCTTCAGTGCCCGGACAGCTGGGTGTGGACGATCTCGCGGTCGGGTGCGATGACGGCGGCCTCTTCCTGTTCTCACGCATCCTGGCGCGCAGGGTCGAGCCTGTCGTGCCGCACGCGCTGAACCTGCGCTACGCCCCGTTGCTGACCCGGTTCCTGGCCGAACTTCCCCGTGCCGGACGCGCGGTGGTTATCGGGTTCGACTGGGGCGCGGCCTTCTCGCTGCCGTTCCTGCCCCGTGTGCGCTCGGGCAACGTGGTCCTGGCCAACGCCCGCTGGCGTGTCAGGGCCGCCGACCTTCCCCCGCGTACCGCGCCGTGGCCGCAGTGGCGACAGGCGTGGTCTACCTGGGCTGAGCGCCGCAGCCTGCCCGGGGTGGTGGACCTGGGCAAGGGCGACCAGCGGCTGCGCCTGGACCTTGCCGAACCGGCACACCTGTTCCTGCTGCGCGCCCAAGTGGACAAGGAAGGCGGCACGGTCCTCACCGAAGCGCCCGACCCGCGCTCGTCCGGATGGTGCGAGGGGCGGCCGACCGAGGTTCTCGTTCAGCTCTGCCGGAAGGAGGCCGCGTGAACACCACGATCACCGAAGCGACGGAGATAGCGGGACTGGTGGCCGACCGCCTGGCCACACCCGAGCAAGGGCGTGCTCTGGCTGGAGAGCGGTGGTGGCCCCAGTCGCTGGCACACGGTGCGGTCGGGGTGGCGCTGTTGCACATCGAACGCGCGCGCACCGGTCACGGGCCGTGGGACCGCGTCCAGCGGTGGCTGGAGTGTGCAGTCGCCGAGGGCGTGGACTCCTCCCCCAGCACGCACCTGTACTACGGCGCGCCTGCGGTGGCGTTCGTCCTGCGCCGAGCCGCAACGGCCCATCCGGGGTATGAGCGCGACCTTGCCCAGCTGGACCGGGCCGTGGACCGGATCGTGTTCTCCCGGCTGGAGCAGGCACACGCTCGGATGGACGCCAGTGAGCTTCCGTTGCTCGCAGAGTTCGACACCATTCGAGGCCTGACCGGGCTGGGCGCCCTGCTCCTGGCCCGCGACCCGCGGAGCCCGCTCTTTCGGGACCTGCTGGCCTCTCTGGTGCGGTTGACCGAGCCCGTCACCGTCCACGGCCACAAGCTTCCCGGCTGGTGGAGTCCGGTCGGGCCAGGAGGAAGGGTTGACGCCGTTTTCCCTGGTGGGCACGCGAACACCGGTATGGCCCACGGCATCGCCGGTCCCCTGACCCTTCTCGCAGCCGCCCTGCGGCGCGGAATCGCGGTGGAGGGGCACATAGAAGCGATCGAGCGCATCCTGGCCTGGCTCGGCACCTGGCAACAGACGTCTCCGGCTGGAACGTGGTGGCCGTACTGGGTCACCCGTGCTCAGCTCAACGGGACCTGCGGCCTAGTCGGCCCGCAGCGGCCCTCGTGGTGCTACGGCGCTGCGGGAGTGGCCCGCGCGCAGCTGCTCGCGGCTGACGCCCTGGGAGACCAGCCGCGCTACGCCACCGCGCAGAGCGCCCTCGTCCGCGTCTTCACCGAGGAGCCCATGGCGCTGGACTCTTCGCTGTGCCACGGCCGTACCGGTCTGGCGGTGCTCGCCCACACCACCGCGCTGGGCAACGCCCCCGGGCTGTGCGCCGCGTTCTCGGACGGCGATGCCGCAGCAATGGCGGACGATCTGGTCTCCGGAGCCGGCATCGGGCTGCTGGAAGGTGCGGCGGGCATCGCCACCGCGCTGCACACACTGCACACCCCCACCCCCGACATGGGCTGGGCCGCCTTCCTTCTCCTTGACCACCAGGAGCACCACGTTGACGGGTGACGAGCAGCCGCAGATCCTCATCCAGTGGGCCGACTGGACCGCTGCCGAACACTGGGCCGTGCACAGCCTGAGCCCGGCTCTCGAACAGGCACGCGAGGAAGGGCTCGTGTCGGCGTGGTGGTTCCTCCGTAAGAAGCCCCACTGGCGGCTGCGCTACACCGGAGGCCGCCCGGCCCGGCAGTTCCTGGACACCGAACTGGAGCGCCTCCACGCTGAGGGCGCCGTCACCAGGTGGGTGCACGGCATCTACGAACCCGAAACCGGGGCTTTTGGCGGATCGGCGGGGATGGCGTTGGCCCACACCGTGTTCTGCGAGGACAGCCGACACCTCCTCGCCTACCTGACACGCCGCAGCACGATGTCCGGCACGGAGCTCGGCCGTCGTGAACTCGCCCTCCTGCTCGGCGGTGCCTTCCTGCGCGGAGCACGGCTGGACTGGTTCGAACAGGCCGACGTCTGGGCCAAAGTCGCCGCCCTACGAGCCCTCCCCCAGCCCTTCCGTCCGGAAGAGGAGCTGCTCTCCTCGACGCGCACCCTCATGACCCTCAACCCGCGCCCCCTTACCTCTTCGGGGCCGCTGCACCACACCAGCAGCTGGGTGCAGGTTTTCACCGCGGCCGGAGCCGCCCTGGCCGACCTCGCCGCCCAAGGCAGGTTGAGCCGGGGCCTGCGCGCGGTGTGCGCCCACCACCTGATCTTCGCCTTCAACCGGTGGGGCCTGCCCTACCGGGACCAGCACATCCTGTCCGCCACCGCCAGAGAGGCCGCCATGACCGATACCACCCACCACACCACACCCGAGTCCGCCCAGGCCCTGCGCGAGGGGCTCATCCGGCAGCTACGGGAGAACGGTGTCCTCACCACCCCGGCGGTGGAGGAGGCGTTCCGCGCAGTACCGCGCCACGCCTTCGTCCCCAACGCCACCCTGGAGGAGGCCTACACCAACGCCCCCGTGCACATCAAGCACGACGACAACGGCGCCTCCATCAGCTGCGGCTCCCAGCCCGGAGTCGTCGCGACGATGCTGGAACAGGCCGCCCTGGAACAGGGTATGCGCGTACTGGAACTGGGCGCGGGCACCGGGTACAACGCCGCTCTCATCGGCCACATGGTCGGGTCGGCCGGGTCGGTCACCACCATCGATGTCGACCAGGACCTCGTCGAGGGCGCGCGGGCCCGGTTGAAGGAGAACGGCGCCACCAATGTCACCGTGGTCCTGGGCGACGGCGCGCTCGGCCACCCCGACCGGGCGCCGTTCGACCGGATCATCGCCACGGTGGGCTGTCACGACGTGCCCCGCGCCTGGGTGGACCAGCTCGCCCCTGGTGGCAGGCTCATCGCCCCGGTGCGCATCGCCGGAGACGTCTCCCGCTCCATCGTCTTCGAAGCCCGCGGCAACCACTGGGCGTCCACAGGCAGCCAGCTGTGCACGTTCATGCCCCTGCGCGGCGGTGTCGGTGACGACCCCCGCCGCATCCTGGCCCTGGACGCTAACGGGACAGTCCTGCTCCAGGCCAACCAGGACCAGGGCATCGCATCCGAGCAGGTGGACCATGTGCTCGCCGAGCCCTGCACCACCACCTGGACGGGGGTGGACTTCGGCAAGGGCCAGCCCCTGGACCCGATGTGGCTGTGGCTGGCCACCCGGCTAGACAACCGTGTCTCGCGCATGCCGGTGCAACCGCAGGCCGTGGCCAGCGGCCTGGTCTCCCCCGGTTTGCCTTGGGGTGACATGGCCAGCGTCCCCGCGGGCGAGCGGGGACTGGCGTACCTGACGATGCGCCCGGTGCAAGGCCAGCAGGGGCGTCATGAGGTCGGCGTCATCGGACACGCCCCCGCCGGACAGAAGCTGGCCGAGCAGATGGCCGAGCACATCCGGGCCTGGGAGTCCCACCGCGCCGAGGAACTCTCCTTCGCCCTGCACTACAGCCCCGCCCCGGAATCCTCTACACCGACGCGGCGTGTGCTGGAGCGAGCCCACTCCACCCTGGTGGTCTCCTGGGGAGAACCCGCATGAGGTTCGCACACTGGTTCCCTCTCATCCCCCGGCCGCGCCCGCCCGCGGACAGCCTGAACGCGCGCGTGGAACGCCTCGCCGCAGCGGGACGGACCGCGCGGCTCGGTTCGGGTGAGGAGGCTCTGGCCGCCGCCGCGCAGGTCTATAACGGCGCGGCGCTGCTCGCCTCCGACGTCGGGCTGCCCGACCTGGCCCGCGACTGGTGCTGGGAACACGCACACGCGTACCTGACGCACCTACCTCTGAACACCGCCATGGCCCAACGCGTCCTGGAACCGGTGATCAACCTGGCCCGGCTCCGTATCCGCGCGGGCAACGGCACAGCAGCCTTCGCGATGCTCACCGCCCTGCGCGAAGGGTTACGTGCGGCCAAGGCCACCGTGATCGACGGCCATGAGCTGCCCCTGGACCGGATCGTCGCCTCCGACGAGGCACGAGCGGAACTGTACCGCTGGCTGTGGACGGTCTGCCTCGGCGACGGGATGCGGGCTCTGGCGGCGGAGGGCCGGTGGCAGGAGGCCGCCGAGCAGGCCAGGCAGCACGGCGGGATCGGCGACCGTCTCTTCGACGGCCGTCAGGTCACCGTGATCGCAGAGATGGTGTCCGAGAACCCAGCCAGCGCTCTGGCCATGATCGAGAGCAGCGTTGTCCGAGAATCATGGGAGAATGCCGTCCAAGCGGTTCTGGCTTTGTGGTGTCTCAAAGAATTTGGTGAGACCACGGCCGACGATGCGGAGACGGCCTTGTCCCGTGTTCGCGACGTCGAGAGCCGCCAGGTCGTGTTCACCACACGACTAGGGATCGTCGCAACGGAGCTCACCGGAGGATTCCAGGGAGGCACTCCTGCACTCTTGTCACAGCTGGTCTCCGACGTAGTCCAAGCACAGGACGGATACGGGGCCCGGGACCTGCTCACCACATGGAAAGAAGAGCTCGCACCCCAACAGGTGAGCAGCCTAGTCCCCGTGCTCGAATCCTCCGGTCTCGGCAGGAGAACCATCCCCGAGCCGCTGCTCCACGAGCTCCGCACTGCAATCAGCGAAGCGAGCCAAAGACTCGGCGATCACTCGGTTCTTACATGACAGGCCGGGGGCCGCAGTCGGGCCTTCGAACTGACAACCCTGGCCACCGCCCACATCGTCAACGGGGACCCCGACCAGGGAGTGCGCATCGGTCGCCAGGCCGTCGACCTCGCCCGGCAGGTCCGCTCGGTGCGCGTGATCGACCGCCTGGCCCCGTTGCAGCAAGCTGCCCAGGCCTACCGGGCCAGGGGTGAGACAGCGGACCTGGCCGCCGAGATTGCTACTCTTCGCACATCATGAGCACCACCCCCGCCTCCACCAGCCCCCGGTTCGCCCTCACCAGAGACCGCGTCCACGACGTCCTCGCCGCTTTGTGCGAGGAAGCCGGACTGGGCGCCAAAGCGGCCGATGACGCCGAGCTGATCAAGTTCACCAACAACGCCGTCTACCGCCTCCCGCACGCGAGGCTGGTGGTGCGCATCGCCGGTTCGGCGACCGTGGTCGAACGCGTCCCCGTGGTCGGGCGGCACGATGGCTCGCTCAGCACGACGCCCCCACGGTGCGTTTGGCCGAGGACATCTCCCAGCCCGTCCAGGCCGGCGGAGCCACGGCGACCTTCTGGCACCTGGTGCCCTCTACCGGCCCCGAACCGACCGGTACCGACCTCGGGCGCATCCTCAAACACCTCCACGCCCTGCCAGCCCCGAATCTCGCCCTGCCGTCGTGGGAGCCGTTCGAGCGGATCCGCAGCCACATCTCGGACGCCGAAGGACTGGCCGACGTCGACCGGAGCTTCCTCACCAGGCGCACCGACCAACTAGAGGCCCAGGTCCAGGACCTGGAGTTCGAGCTTCCCGCCGGGGTGATCCACGGCGACCCGTTCCTGGGTAACCTCATCTCCGGCCCTGGCGGCCCGGTGATCTGCGACTTCGACAGCCTCAGTCACGGCCCCCGGGAATGGGACCTGGTGCCCGCAGCGGTGGGCAAGGTCCGCATGGACTACGCCCAGGATCCCCACACCCCGCTCGCCGAAGAATACGGCTACGACGTGCTGGACTGGCCCGGATTCCCCGTCCTACGCCAGGTTCGCGAACTCAAGCTCGTCACCAGCGTCCTACCCGTCCTGAACACCAACCCCGGCCTGCGCGCCCAATGGCGCCACCGCCTCGACACCCTGCAGCACGGTGACACCACCACACGCTGGAGCACCTACAGGTAACCGCCACTGGTCTCGTCGGGCGATGGAGGCTCAGCACTCCTCTTCCCAGGAAGCGAAAGACTACGGCCTTCCCCGTTACTCGGAAGGGGTGATGGCGATCCAGCAGACGAGGTGGATGTCCTCCTTCTCCGCCGGTGGCAGGGGCTGCACCCTCGGCGGAGGCGTCAGCCCGTTGGACTCGGCGAACGTGTGCAGGGCCCGGACCTTCTCCTTGTCGGTCGTGTGTTGGTCGGCCAGGATCGATCGGACTTCCCGCTGGATGCGCGGAGCGTAGGGAGCGTTGAGGCGCTGGGCCAGTTTTTCCTGCTTCTCCAGGAAGGAGCCGTGGGCTTTGACGAGCGCCGATGCGCCGCGCATGGCTTTGGGCACCTGCGGGGCCAGGTTCAGCGGGTCGGTCTGCCGCTTCCACTGGGTGAGGATGTCCTCCTGCGCCGCCTCCCAGGCGTCGAAAGCTGCTTGGTACGTCCGCTCGTCCAGCACGGGTTCGGCGGTCGCGCTCGGCGGTGTGGCCTGGGCCAGACAGGACAGGACGTCGTCGATGACCACGGCCGCTTCCTCACCGGGGTTCACCTGGACGGTGAGGTCCCTGTTCATCGGTACGTAGCGCAACCACGGCTTGGGATGGTCGCCGATGCGGGCGCAGAACACGAATCCCGGATCCGCTCCGGACCGGTGGAACCCCGAACCCGAACTCCAGGGCAAGCCCAGAACCGTGTCCTTGACGAGAGGGTTCTGGAACTCGTTGGCGAGCTGACGTCGGTACTCCTCGCCCGACAGGGAGGAGTTCCCCGCGTCGGAGAACAGAAGCGATTCCTCCCGACGCAGACGCTCGATCTGCTCCCGGGTGTCGGTAATGACGCGTTCCACGGCGGCCACGTCGGGCAGGACCGTGTCCTGTCCGATAGACGCGGCGGCCTGCTTGAGTTTGCGCTGGAGGCGCTCCTCCAAGCGCAGGACCGCGTCGAGGCCCTCGTCGGGGAAGAAGCACCGCATGAACACCTCGGTGTGGGGCGATCCGATGCGGTCGATGCGCCCGTGGCGCTGGACCAGGCGCATGGGGTTCCACGGCAGGTCGTAGTTGATGATGTGGCGGGCCTGCTGGAGGTTGACGCCCTCGGCGAGGGTGTCGGTCGCCACGATGACGTCGTAGCGGTCCTCCTCCGTACCGTTGCCCGCGGTCATGGGGGCGAACCCGGTGATGGCCTCGCCGCGGTTGGCCTTGTCGCTGCCCTTCACCAGGACGAGACGGTCCCGGTAGGCGGCCAGGCGTTCGTTGACGGTGATCGCGTGTTTGAGGGCTCGGTCGAGGTATTCGGCGGTGTCGGAGAAGTAGGTGAAGATGAGGACCTTGCGCTTGTTGCGGACGTCGTCCTCACCGATGCCCTCCTCCTTGGCCTCTTGGGCGATAACGGCGAGCTGTTCGATCAGTTCGGCGATCTTGGGGTCGTTGTGGAAGTCGACCACCTGGACCTTCGTGCGGAACTGCTGCAGCAGCGCCAGATCGGCCTCGACCGCTTCCCGCAGACGCTCGACGTCATAGCCGTCGGCGCTGGAGACGTTCTCCTGGGAGTCGACGGAGTCCAGGAATTCCTCGATGTCCTCGCCAGCGAAGTCCCCCCACTCGCCGAGGGCCTTGCCGGTCAACACCATCCTCGATTCCAGCGCCTCCAGGAACAGGGCGTGGGACTCGACCATCTTGCCCACGGTCTTCTCGAAGGCCTGTGCCGAGGACTCGAAGCGCTTGAGGAGGTTGGACCGCAACAATCCGGCGTTCTGGGCCTCGTACTGTTCCGCCGTCCCCGTCTTCTTGAACCGTGAGGGGACGTAGCGGGCCATGGTGAGCACCGCTCCGAGGCGTTCGAGGATGACCCCGGTGGCCGTGCCGTCGACGGTGTCGGTGTCCTGATGGGTGTCGGCGCCCAGGGCCGAGGCCAGCTCGTCGAAGATGCCGGGAAGCAGCTTGTCCAGGTCGTAGTCGATGCGCTGTACACGGCAGGTCGGGAAGCTGATCTCCCGTTCCTTGCCGTTGATGACCACCTTGTCGCCCACGTAGTGGTTCTTGACGAAGCGCCGGGTGCGGCGGACGGCCACCTCGTCCAGGACGTCGAAGAGGTGCTCGGGGGACAGGTCGTCGGGGCGCAGCGCCGAAGCACGGTTGAAGTAGGCGCGCAGACTGGGGATGCCCACGTCCGCGAACTCGGCGTCATTGGTGGCGAAGTAGCTGATGAGGTTGTGGAGATCGTCGAGGCTGTTGTTGACCGGGGTGGCGGTCAGCTCCACCAGGTCCTTGGCCACCGACCCGGCCAGCAGCCGCCGCACGGCCGCCGCACGCTTGGTGCTGTCGTTGCGCAGGGCGTGTGCCTCGTCGACCACGACCATCGCGTACTGGTCGGGGTCCTGGAGCGCGGAGTTGTGGGAACCGGCGTCCTCGATGTGGGCGACGAGCTCCTCGAAGGACACGCACTCAACCGCGGCGAGGTTGTGCTCCCGCAGGAACGGCCGCCAGGTCGCGTCCCGCAGGGTGGCCGGCGCGATGATCAGCACCTTCTGACGGCGTTCGAAGACCGCCTCGTGGATCAGCTCACCGGCAAGGAAAGTCTTGCCCAGACCGACCTCGTCGGCGATGAGAACGCCGCGGCGCCTCTGCAGGATTCTCCTTGCCCGCCACACACCGTCGGCCTGGAAACGGGTCAGGCCCAGGCGCGAGTCGCCTTGTGTGTCCTCCTCCAGGTCGGCGCCGTAGAGTTCGTGCAGCATGCGCAGGAACACGTGCCAGGGCTGGTGCGGCTGCCACCGCGCCTCGTACAGGGCCGCGAGGTCGTAGGGGACAGCCCCTTCCCACTGCCGGTCGAACCAGTCCAGGACCTGCCCGACCACGTGCGGCTGGTAGTGGCCCAGGTTCAGCTCGTTGTTGCGGGCCAGACCGGCGTAGGTGAAGTTGCTGGACCCGGCGATCACCCCGGTCGTGTCGGTCTCCACCAGGAACGCCTTGCCGTGCAGGAACCCCTGCTCGTAGCGCCGCACCTCCACACCAGGGTGTTCGCGCAGCCATGCCACCAGGCGCCGTTCCCGGGCATCGGCCTCACGGGTGAAACCCACCAGGTCCCGGTCCTGGTGCAGGGACCGCTGATGGCCTTCCAACGCCCGGCGCACCTCGGGAGCGGGGTCGGAACCCCGCCCCCGGCGCTTCTTCGCGCTGCGGCTGAGCGGCCGCACCTGTGGCTGCTCCTGGGCGGGTTCGGCCCCCAGCAGTAGGCGCACCCGCCCGACCTGCTCCAGCTCCTGGGCGAGGAGGGCGAACCCGCCCGGGTTAAAGTAGGCCGTGGCAATGGCCACGTCCGGCGGCTGCACCAGCCGGGTGCGCAGCCCTCCCAGGAGGATATTGATCGCCGTGGCGACCGTCTCCTCCTTCTCCGGGGCGTTGGTGGCGAATTCGGGCCTGTAATTGTGGGGGGTCACTGGGAGGTTCCCTTGCCAAGGTTTAGGGCGGTGCGGAGTTCGGACGGCAGTCCGGTGGTGTTGAAGTCCTGCGCGATGATCTCCAGGTCGTGGTGCTGGAGACCGAAACCGCGCAGGGTGAGGTGTTCGAGCTCGGCCAGCAGGTCCACACTGTCCGTGCCCTTGTGCTGGTCGGTGACGTCGATGCCTCCGGCCAGGCGGGTGCTGCCGCTGCGGCTGAGCAGGGAACCGGTGATCGCGGCCGCGGCGTCGATGTCGTCGCTGTCCCAGTTCGGGAGTCGGAGCTGGTTGATGATGGGCGAGGTGACGTGCCGGTCCACGAAGCGCCGTGCCCACCAGTCCATCGTCAGCGTGTTCACCAGGCCCACCAGCGCGAGCCGGGCGGTGGGGGAAGAGGTGATGTCGTGCATGATGGCGTGCACGGATCCCTTGTTGTGCAGGTGTCCCGTTTCGGGCAGTGCGGTGGCGATGAGGGTCCGGCTGTCATCACTGCGGCTGGGGTGGCGGAAGATCAGCAGCGGATGGCCCGCCCCTAGGGTGAAGGCCCCATCGGTGAAGGCCACGCCGCGTTTGAGTTCGGAGAGCGGGCGCAGGTCGGTGACGAACTGCTTGTGCGGTTCGGCATCGAAGGCGAACGCGTCCACGTGCCGGGTCATCAGGACCTTCCAAGCGCCCGGAGCGTCCTGGGGCGTGACGAGCCTTTTGTCAGGACCGCTCCCGCGAAAATCCCAGCGTGCGTCGTGAGAAGCGCGGATCCACCCCTGCCCGGAGGAGATCCGAGGGAAGACCCGCATGATGTCGAAGACCCTACGGTCCTCCGGCTCGTTGAACCAAGGGACGACGTTCGCGTCCGACAGGGTGCCCAGCTCGTCGGAGGTGAAGGAGATGCTGCGGCCCGCGGCGACGGCGGCCACCTCCTCAGGGCTGCGGGCGACACCAACCTCGATGGTGCGCTGCCTGCGCGGCCCCACCGACAGCAGGACTACCGCATAGGAGGCATGGACCTCCTCGAAGATCCACTCGCCGTGGTTGCGTCCCTGGACGATGCTCAGGTCGTGGGAGCCCACCAGATGGCCGCGCAGCTTCTTCCACCCCGCCAGGACCATGCTCTGGCGAGGCAGCACCAATCCCAGATGACCCGTGCGGGATAGGGATCGCAGGGCCCGCTCCAACATGAGCTGTGCCAGCTCCAGGTGGGTGCCACCGCGCAGTGTGTAGGCCTTTTTGAAGAGGTCCTGGAGGATCTCCCGCTCCTGCCGCTCCTGCTGTTCCCGACCGGCCTCCATGGGTCGCTCGGCCCGCAGTTCCTCGATCTTCTTCTCACGCGCCTTGTCGGTCAGCGCCATCAGACCAGGAGAGACGCCCACCCAGTACGGAGCGGCCTCCCACCGGACCTTCTCCCACGGCGGGTTACCGAGGATCACATCGAAGCCCCCTTCCGGACGGAGGAAGACCTCGGGGAACTGATACAGCAGATGCGTGGCACGGACCGCGGCAACGGCCTCGCGCGCCTTCTCGCTCTTACCTCTCGCGATGGCCTGCTCCGGGTCCATCGGCAGAGGAACGGCCCCCATTTGAACCGCCACGGCCGCATCGAGCAGCGCCTTGACCTCCTCAGCCTCCTGCAGAGCCTGCGCGTGCGCCTCCCGGGCCGCATGCACCTCCTGCTTGGTCGCCTCGGCAGTCCGGCCGACCCGCAACAGCCGAGTCCGTGCCTTCTCCAGCGTGGTCTCGATCTGCTCGGCGAAGAGACTGGCCTGCCCCGGAGTTCGGTTGGAGTCCAAGACGTCCAGCACCTGATCGATGGTGGCCATCCCGGTGAGGCTGTTCCCGGCCACCAGGCCGTGGTCCAGCGCCGACATGGGCAGACCCGGCACGAAGGTGTGGATCCAGATACCCAGGCGGGCCAGCTCCACCGCCATCGTGTTCAGGTCCAGCCCATAGATGCAGCGCCGAGCGATCTGCCTGCGCAGCAGCATGGACGTCTCGATCTCCACCCGTTCGGCCTGGTCGCCCAGGGCCTCGCGGGCGATCTGGGCGAGCCGCTCCAGCTCCTCGGTCACCACAGGCAGCCGGTGCTCGGTGAGGAAGGCGGCCAACCGGCGCTCGATCCGGTCGATGGCGGCGACGAGGAAGTGGCCCGAACCCATCGCCAGGTCCGCCACCCGGAAGTCGAAGAACGCCTCGGCGGCCTTGGCCTCATCGTCCTGGTCGATCAGCGCGCGGAGCCGATCCAGGTGCTGCGTGAGCGCCGGTTCCAGCGAGGTATCCAACAGGTGCTCGACCGCGAAGGACTTGGTGAAGTAGGAACCGGTGGCCTTGCGCTTGCCGGAGGCGTTGTGGAAGTACACCTGTCCAGCTGGGATCTCGACCTTTTGGCCGGTCTTGGCCGGAACATAGGACTTGTCCTTGGCCAGAACCAGATCGGTGGGGGCGATACTCAGCGAGGACTCCAGCAGGCCCTCGTAGATCGTGCCAAACTCCCGTACCGACAGGCTGCGGAAATCGACCGGGCCGAACACCCCGTCGTCAGAGGTGTCCACCAACAGCGCCCGCAGCGCCGGGCCGATCTCGGCGTTGGTGAGTTGTATCCGGCCGATCTCCCGGCCAGAGGGATGCCGCTCGTCGTCGGCGAACAGGCCCCCATTGTAGGCGGGGACGTCCCACTCCTCGTTGCCGTCGTTGATGGCGCGCCACACCGACAAAAGGTCATTCCACAAGTCCGTGGCGTTGGCGTCGAACTCCTCGCCAGGAGAGTCGACGAATTCCCGTGCCAGGGTCTTCAACGCCTTGCGCGTGTAGCGGGGATTGCCAGGGTAGGGCAGGAGCCCGCGGTCCTCCGCGTAGGCCACGAAGAGGAGCCGGAACAGGACGATCAGGGTGCGGTGGTAGGCCTCCTCGAGCTCCTCCTCGCTCACGGCCCCCATGTGGGAGGCCACGGCAATGGCGAGCGCGGGCACGGCCTCGGTGTAGATGCGCTCGCGCAGCCGCGCTCCAAGGGCGGCCACATGGTTGGCGGAGGCCTGCAGGATCTCATCGACGCTGCCCGAGGGGGACAGGGCGGCGGCGTGGAAGAGCAGGGGCAGGTAGGTGGCGGAGTCCTCGTCCAGCAAGGCGAGGTCGAGTTCGACGTAGGTCTCAGTCTGGCCCTTGCGTCCCACACCCACCTGGGGCTTGGCCGAGTACAACCGCAGCTGGGTTCCGCGCAGGAGCAGCAGCCAGGGAAGTTCCTGCTGCTGAGCCATGCTCAGCCCGTACAACACCGGGGACTCGGCGTTCAGGCGTGAGGAGGGCCGGTCGAAGTGCTCACTGTCCTCCACCAGGACCGCCACCGCACGGCGCGGACCGTCCTTCGTGCTGAGGAGGAATCCTGCGGACCGGTAGGAGGAGACGTCGTATCCGAGCGCGTTGAGAAGACTTGATCCCCGGTGAGCCACCAGGGACCGGGCCAGGACCTTCTGGTTCTGCCAGTCGGGACGCTGGGGCACGCCTGCGCGCAATTCGTGGGAGGCGAACAGGCCCGTGTTCGTGAGCCCGGCAATCTGGTTCTCTACCGGATCCGAGAGCAGCTTCTGGAAGAAGCGCTCCCCTTCAGGAACGGTAGGAGAGTCGAACGCGGCGATTCCCACCCGTTCGACTTGCTCCACGTCGAGGTCGAATACAACGTCGGCGTCCTCGCGCAGGCCGCAGACCGCGGCCCGGTTGCCGTGGGCGGACTCGTACTGGACTACGAGGGCCACGGGTGCCGCTCTCTTGCCCCAACGAGCCCTCCACAGCCGTCGCAGGTCCTCGGCTTTGGGCCTGGCCTGGCTGCGGGCGACGACGACCTCGAGTGCGTCGGGCAGGTCCCCGACCAGCACGGTGTCGACATGCAGCGCTTTGGGGATGTCCGAGGGTGCTTCCCAGGGGATGTCCGTCGCGTTCGCGTTGTCCAGCAAGTCATCCACAGAGGCACCTCTAGCTCTTGTCCCGGTCGCCAGCCCAATCTTGCCGTACGAGGGTGCTTCTGTGCATGGCGTGAACCTCTTGAGGCACTGGCCACTGCCGGGCGGGCGCAGGTAGCCGGGCACCGCTCACGTGGTGGGCATCCGTCTTGTCCCCATCAACAACCCTTTGACCTGTGGTGTTGCCACGACGGTATGACACCACCGCCGTCTGCTGACACAGGGTGAGAGGGAACGGTTCGTTGACCGCTCGTCAGAGCCGAGAACACGGTTCGACACTGGAGTCCAGCGGTGCGTCGTGGAGCGGAACTTCGCCCTGCTCCACCTCTTCCGTCGGTTGCGCAACCGATTGGAGATCCAAGCCAGTACCTACATGGCTTCACCCAGGCTGGGCGGCGCGTTCATCTGAAGGAGGCACCGAAGCCGTTGCGGCAGAAACTCTTACATTATTGATGTCCAAGAAGGCAATAGTTTTCTGGCTCCGGTTTGAAATCATCCGCATAAAAATGATGGTGTGGTAGGTGGCAACTGGTGTCCACATTCGGCCATCAGTGGATGTTTCAAAATGCTTAGCCTGAGTCTGTCCAGGTGATAGCGGACTCCGTGCTCCTGCCGCTGCCTCAAGTTCAAAAAGTGACTCCGATCACTCTTTACCGTTCATCCTGATTTGGGTACTTTGTTCCAGGCCTTAAGGGAGATCTCTTCCGCTTGCCTTTGAGGGCAAGCTCGCGACAGTGAAGACTGCCTCATGGCTGGAACTTGTTCGCGGGCGGGGGCAACCCCGGTAGGGGGTGCTGATGCTTCGGTCTCTTTGGCGTGCGCGGATCCTGGTCGTGTTGGTTGCTTTGGTCTTCCTGGTCGGAGACATGCGTCCCCAGGATCTTGACTTTGGCCCCATGGAAGCAGCCTCAGAAAACGAACCCGAACCAGCCCCCCGGCAGACCCCCATGTCCCTTGCCGATCGCCAGGAGCAACTAGACGAAGGCTCAAGAGAAGGAAAAGCGGATGTGACAGAATCTCATGCGGAATTATCTACATCGTCCGATGTGGATTCCGCAAATATAGAAGAAGGGGAGCCTCTGGCAAGGCCCGCTGTCTATTGGACCATGGGAAACATCCCATGGGCCGAAAGTAGGCAGGGAAGGATAAATTCTTCCCCAGGAACATCTGTTGGCGTGAAGACGCGAATCGTGCATACTGGATATGGCTCACCTGCACCCAATACTGAAGAGTGGCGCGATGTAAAAGTCGCATGGCGAGTAACGCCTTGTCAACTTTTTCGCGATGCGATTGATTACGATTTCGGTCAGGTGGTAAGTGCCCCATATGCTGTGGATCTTCATGCGGAATCTCCTGTTGCTAGTGCAATTTTGCCCATTCCGGAAGAAGTTGACTGTGAATTTTCGAGCGATAGGGTAATAATTCAGCCAGTCTTGCAAATGGTTGATGACGGGTCGGGGGAAGTTTACCTGGATCCCATTCCTTACAATCATCTTATTGTAGAGATTTCGCCACAGCTGGACAATATTTCCCTTTGTTCTCCGGAATGTTCTGGTACTGGTGGCCTGACGCAGCCGGTCAATGCGCGAGGCGTGGGAGTCAACACCGCTACTGGCGGCTACACCAGCTCGTTCCAGGACGCCTCACTCTCCTCCGCGCAGACACCGTTCGCGGTGGAACGCGCCTACAGTTCGGGCAACTCTGGTGGCGCGCTGGGAGCAGGGTGGAGTCTGCCGTGGGAGACCTCCCTGTCGACGGACCCAGACGGGGCGGTCACGCTACGGGAGGAATCCGGCTCCCAATTGACTTTCGTCCCTGGTAGTAGCGGTACCTATACCGCGCCGACCGGTGCCAGGTCCGTGCTGACCGGTACCGCTGAGGGGTGGGAGCTCACCACACCCGATCGGCGCACCCTGCGCTACGACTCCCAGGGGCGCCTGTCCTCGATCACCAGCCGCGGCCAGCGACAACTCGCTGTCACCTACGAAGCAGACCGCCCCTCACAGGTCACCGACTCCTCCGGGCGCGACTACGAACTCGACTACACCGATGATCGCCTCACCCGGGTGACGCTCCCCGATGACCGCTACGTCCAGTACGGCTACACCGGTGGTCATCTCACCAGTGTGCGCGGGTTGGACGGTGCCACCACCCGCTACGGCTACAACCCCGACGGGCTCTTGGACCAGATCACCGGCTCTGACGGCCACCAACTGCTGGGGTTGGTCTACGACGCCCAGGGGCGGGTGAGTGAGCAGACCGACGCCTCGGGTGCGGTGACGGAGTTCGACTACTCCACCAGTCACGGTTTCGGCACCACAAACGTGACCACCCCCTCCGGGGGCATCTGGACCGACATCTACGCGGGCAACGTCCTGTTCGCGCAGCTCGACCCGTTCGGCAACGTCACCGACTACACCTACGACGACGACCTCAACCGCACAGCGGTCCGCGATCCGCTCGGCCGCACCACCACCTACACCTACAACGCGGACGACCGCCTGACCCGGGCCTCGACCGAGGCGTCCAACACCTCGTGGACCTACGACGCGGATGGCAACATCGCCACCGTCACGGACGGGGCCTCGCGCGCGGTTTCCTATGAGTACACCGCTGAGGGCCACCTCGAGGCCGCGGTGGACGACCTGGGTCAACGCACCGCGTTCACCTACACCGAGGACGGTCTGCTGGAGTCCGTCACCACACCGCAGGGCCACACCACCCGCTTCGAATACGACGCCGCTGGCAACCAGACCGCGGTGGTCAGTCCTTCGGGAGCGCGGGAGGAACGCACCTACGACGCGGCGGGACGCGTGCTGAGCGTCACCGACCCGCGCGGCCACGACAGCCAGGACCCGGACCGGTACACCACGCGTTTCACCTATGACGACGCCGACCGGATCACCGACCTCACCCTGCCAGGCAGCGGCGGCACCGAGCGCTACACCTATGACGCCTACGGCCAGGTGGAGACCGTCACCGACGCGGCCGAGCGCACCACCTCCTACACCTACGACATCCCCGGCCGCCTACAGGAAGTGACCACACCGGGCGGGGCCAGCACCGCCTATGTCTATGACGATGCCGGGAACCTGGCCTCGGTCACCGACCCAGGCGGCGGCATCACCTCCTACACCTACGACGAAGCCGACCGGCCCCTGACCGCGGTGAGCGCACGCGGCAACACCGAGGGCACCGAACCCGAGGACTTCACCTGGGCGTTCGGCTACGACGAGGCCGGACAGAACACCACCGTCACCGACCCACTCGGGCACACCACCGCCTATGCCTACGACGCGGACGGCCACGTTGTACAGAGCACGGACGCACGCGGCATCGTCCGCAAGACCACCTACGACCAGGGCGGCCTGGTCCGAACGGTGGTCGATGGCAACAACCGGGTCGAGAACCGCTACTACGACGACGCCGGGCAGCTGATCCGCGTCAACGACCAGCGCAGCAAGAACACCACCTACGCCTACGACCCTGACGGCAACCTCATCGAGCAGCGCACCCCCACCGGCGCCGCCACCACCTACACCTACAACGCCGACGGCCTGCCCACCAGCGTGGTCGACCCCCGCGGCAACGTCGAGGGCGCCAACCCTGACGACTTCACCTGGACCTACAGCTACGACGCCGCCGGGCTGCTGACCGGCGTCACCGACCCGCTGGGCCACACCCAGACCAGCGCCTACGACGAGCGCGGCCTGCTCACCCAGGTGAGCGACGCCCTAGACCAGAGCACCACCTACGCCTACGACGTGCTCGGGCGCCTGGAACAGGTCAAGGCCCCCGATGGTGGCACCACCACCTATGCCTACGACGCGGCTGGCAACGTCGCCTCGCGCACCGACGCCAACGACCACACCACCCACTACGACCACGACCCGGCCGGGCGGCTCACCCAGGTGAGCGACCCGCTGGAGCGGGTCCGTGAACTGGCCTACGACACCGAGGGCAACCTCGTCGCCGAAAGCAACGCCCGCGGCCACACCACCACCTACCAGGTGGACGCCCTGGGCCGCACCACCCAGGCCACCTACTCCGACGGCACCCCCACCGTCACCCTGGCCTACAACGCCACCGGCCAACCCGTCCAGGTCACCGACGGCACCGGCACCCGCACCTTCACCAACCTCGACGGCGAAGGCCGCCCCCGCACCCTCACCCTGCCCGGCGACCAGGGAAGCATGGCCTACGTCTACGACGCGGCCGGCAACATCACCTCGCTGCGCACTCCCAACAACCAGACCACCAGCTACACCTACAACGACGACGGACTGCGCTCCTCACAAAACATCGCGTTCCGTCACCGGACCGACTACGGCTACGACCCGGCCGGCAACCTCACCACCATCACCAGCCCCACCGGCAACGGCCACGCCGAAACCCGCACCTTCGACCCCACCGGCCGCCTGTCCAGCGCCACCACCGCACAAGGCGTCAGCGTCCTGTCGGCGTGGGAGGTGACCCGCGATGCCAACGGCCAACCCCTGCGCGTGGACGCGACCAGAGCAGGCCAGCACAGCAGCCAACTCTTCGCCTACGACACCAACGGCCGCCTGACAGGCGAATGCACCACCACCCCCGAGACCGAGACGTGTCCTGAGGGGGACGAGGCCACCACCGCCTACACCTACGACCAGGTCGGCAACCGCCTCACCGCACACACCGGCACCCAGACCACCACCTACGCCTACGACGCCGCCGACCAGATCACCACCGCCACCACCGGCCAGGCCAGCACGGCCTACACCCACGACGCCGACGGCAACCTCACCTTCGACGGCGCCACCACCTACACCTACGACGCCCCCGGCCGTCTGACCAGCGCCGACACCGACCAGGGCGCCTACACCTACACCTACGACGCCGACGGCAACCGCACCACCGCAAGCCTGGACGGCCAACTCCAACGCACCAACACCTGGGACATCCTGCACCCCCTGCCCCAACTGCTCAGCGAACGCGACGGCAGCGGAGCCCTGACCGCCACCTACACCTACAACCCCCACGGCCAGGTCCAGACCCAAAACCACTCCGCAGCCGGGTTTCAGCAGTACCACCGGGACTGGCACGGCTCCGTCGCCGACACCACCAACGCCACCGGCACCCCCCAACACCAGTACGCCTACACCGGCTTCGGCAGCGCCTCCCACACCACCCCCACCGAGGACGCACCGGCCAACCCCTTCACCTACATCAGCCAGTACGACGAACCCGGCGCGGGCCTATACCTACACGACCGCGACTACCGCCCCGACCTGGGACGCTTCACCACCGCCGACCCCGCCCCCCGCCAGGCCACCGACGCCTACACCAGCGCCTACGCCTACGCCGAGAACCTGCCCACCACCCTCAGCGACCCCTCCGGGCGCTGCCCCATCTGCATCAGCATGGGCATCGGCGCCGTCCTGGGCGGGGTCATCGAGGGCGGCATCTACGCCTACACCACCGAGAACACCACCTGGGGCGGTCTGGCCCAGGCCGCGGGCCGGGGCGCGCTGATCGGAGCGGTGGGTGGAGCGATCATGCCCGGCGCGGGCAACCTTGCCGCCCGCTCCCTGAGCCTGACCGGTGCCCGCTCGGTGGCGGTGTCCGCAGGGGTCAACGCCGCGGTGGGCGCCGGGTTCACCTGGGCCTCCAACACCATCCAGTGCCGCCCCACCGGCCCCACCGACCTATTCCTGGGTGCCCTGGGGGGTGGAGCTGGCAGCTTGCTCTGGAGCCGTTTTGGGCAACTCCGTGGTGCTCCGAGTACCGCCCTTCGTGAGGCAGACCCGCAAGGCATCGGCCCCGGTGGGGCATCTAGTGCTGCCAACGGCGCGCGCCTACGCGAAGCACTACGCAACGAAGCAGGTCCTGTCGGTTCGATCCAGAGCGTGGACGATATTCTGCGCGATCCTGAAATCATCAGAGGCGCTGATGTGGACCAAGTCAGGGCTGCGATGGGTTCAAACCCCAACTGGCGTCATGGAGGATTGGGGCGCGGTCGAAATGAAGGCCAGGGTTGGTCTTACCGTGAGTACCGCCCTAATGGGGCTCAGTCGGGTACGATGATCCGCTGGCATCCCGGGAGCGCGCATCATGGAAACGTTCCTTACTGGAGGGTGATCTACGTGGACAGCAGGCCGAACTGGACTGACCTTCCTCCGGAGTTCCAGTGATCGAAAAAACACCGAACATGAAGAGCCTCATGTTCTCGATCCAGTTGGCATCCTGGAGTGGAGAACGCCAACTGGACTGGATCAGACGCACGGGATTCGCTGAGGACGAGATCGTACTTCAGTTAGAAGATTTCTACATCGCTGTAAAAAGTTACGTCACGTATGATGAGGAAGAAGAGTTCCCCGAGTTCCTTGACAAGGGGCTCCAGGAGCTCCTTGACCTCTTCGGCAGGCTGATCGATGTTAACCCAGAGCTATGGAGCCCTGAGTCCATGCTTTCTGCAGGGCAGTGGGAGGTGGTGAGAGACAGGGCTCGGCGTCTGCTGGTAGAAATAAGGGCTTCTTCGTGGTCATCATTTTTGGATGAGTGAACCTTTATAATCCTTTCTTTCTGGCTGCTTTCGATATGTCCTTCTCGGCTCGGACGGCTTCTGAGGAGCCATTGATGCTCGGGCCGTTGGCCTTGTACAAGCTGACGGCCTGGAGCCTTCAACGTGGCCAGCCCCTGAGAGCTCATCTCAAAAGCCATCAGCATGCTTGGCCAGGTGCTTGTAGCAGATGAGGATGCAGGCGATGCCGAGCATGGCCAGGAAGGTGGAGGCCTTGCGCTCCCAGCGCACGTTCAGTCTGCGGTAGGAGCCCAGCCAGGCGATGGAACGCTCGACCTTGTACCGGTGCCTTCCCAGCCGTTGTGAGGACTCGATGCCGGGGCGGGCGATGCGCACCCCGATGCCGCGTTCGCGCAGCCAGCGGCGCTGACCCCGGGAGTGGTAGGCCTTGTCGCCGTGGAGTTTGGTCGGACGCCGCCTGCGGGGGCCTCGGCGTGAGCGCACAGCGGGGACGCCCCGGACCAGGGATTGGAGTGCTTCGATGTCGTTGACGTTGGCCGCGGAGACCGCGCAGGTCAACGGGAGACCCTGGTTGTCGCACAGCAGGTGGAGCTTGGAGCCGGGTTTGCCCCTATCGGTGGGGTTTGGCCCCGTGTTCTCCCCCTCTCTTGGCGCGGATCGACTGAGAGTCAACGGTGGAGCGGGACCAGTCCAGCAGGGCCCTTCTGCCCAGTTCGTCCAGAACAGCTCGGTGGATCTTGGGCCATACGCCCGCTTCGGTCCAGGTCTGAAACCAGCGGTGGGCGGTAGCACGGGTGACGCCGAACAGGCCGTCGGCTTTCTCCCAGGAACAGCCCGAGGCCTGGACGAACAGCACGGTGGTCATGACCGCTCTCTGGTCGGCGCGGGGGCGGCCGGTCTTCGGGGCCGGCGGCAGCAGGGGTTGGACGATCTCCCAGAGCCCGTCAGGCAACACATCGCTCACAGCACGTGATCATGCCAGGCTCAGAGCTATCTCGCAGGACTTTCGAGATGAGTTCTACTGAGTTTTTCGTTAGTTGTGTGGGGCTGGAGAGTGGATCTCCAGCCCGGTGTGAGCCAGGAAGGACCAGGGGAGTCGGTCATCTGCACAGACACGGTTGATGCCTTGCTCCGCCGCGTCGGCGACATCGGCCAGGTGGTCACCGGCCACGTTGGCCAACTCCCGGGTCTTGATCGCTGACCACAGCATCTCCACGGGGTTGAGTTCGGGGGCATAGGCGGGCAGCCGTTCCAGAGTCAGCCAGTCCTGCTCAGCGACCCAGGTACGCATGGCCCGGCTCCAGTGCGCGGAAAGGCCGTCCCAGACCAGCACGACCTGTTCACCTTCGTAGAAGGTCTTGAGCTGCTCCAGGACCGCGATTAAGGCGTTGGTGTCATAGCTGCCCGGACGCAGATCGAAGCACAACCGGGCCCCACGTCCAGGGTCGGCTGCGTGGTAGCCCAATGCGGCGGCCATCCCTGCTCGCTTCCAGTTCAACCGGTGGCGCAGGGTCGGGGTGCGGCCGCGGGGCGCGTAGGTGCGGCGCACCTGAGGTAGCAGCGAGACGCCCGATTCGTCGAGAAAGACAATCCATGCCCGGTTTCTCAAGGCCCCCTTTTGATGCGCGGCCACTCATGGGCCACCCACCGGGCGATCTCGGCCTCATCGCGCTCCACAGCCTTGCGCTGAGGCCGTTGCAGACTCCACCCCAACCGCACGGTGAGCAGCCGCCACACCGAGGCCCGCGACAAACGCACACCACTCGTGCGCTCGACCACCAGACCCACGCGCTCCAGGGTCCACAGGTCGGAGGCGAATCCGTGTGCCAGGGCGCCCTCCTCCAAGGCCATGCGGATCTGTTCCACCTGCGCATCGGTGAGCTTGCGAGGTCGTCCGGTGGGCGGGCGGCGGCGCAGCGCCGCGGTTCCGCCCTGGTCCATCCGACGTTGCCAGCGCCGCACGCTCTCAGGTGTGACCCCGAGCATGCGGGCGATCTGGGCCTGGGAGTGACCTTGGTCCAGGAGTTCGACCGCACGCATCCGTCGGGCTTCGGCCAGTTGCGGGCGGGTCAGCGGCGGGACGGGTTCAGTAGGGGTGTCGGGGTCGACTCGCGGGGGCATACCGCCATGCTCACACGACTGAGCTTTCCGTACCCACACAACTAACGAAAAACTCAGTAGAGCTCATCTCAAAAGCCCTGCGAGGTGGCCCTGCGCCTGGCATGATCACGTGCTGTGAGTGATGTGTTGCCCGATGGGCTCTGGGAGATCGTCCAGCCTCTGCTGCCACCCGCGCCGAAGACCGGCCGCCCCCGAGTCGACCAAAGAGCCGTGTTGACCACGGTGCTGTTCGTCCAGGCCTCCGGCTGCTCCTGGGAGAAGGCCGACGGCCTGTTCGGCGTCACCCGAGCCACCGCCCACCGCTGGTTCCAGACTTGGACCGAGGCGGGCCTGTGGCCCACGATCCACCGCACCATCCTGGATGAGCTGGGCAGACGCGCCCTGTTGGACTGGTCCCGCGCCACCGTCGACTCCCAGTCGATCCGCGCAAAGAGAGGGGGAGAACACGGGGCCAAACCCCACTGATAGTGGCAAGTCCGGCTCCAAGCTCCACCTGCTGTGCGACAACCAGGGTCTCCCGCTGACCTGCGCCGTCTCCGCGGCCAACGTCAACGACATCGAAGCACTCAAGCCCCTGGTCCGAGGTATCCCCGCGGTGCGATCGCGGCGAGGTCCCCGGCGGCGGCGTCCGGCCAAGCTCCACGGCGACAAGGCCTACCACTCCAGGGCTCAGCGCCGCTGGCTGCGAGAGCGCGGCATCGGAGTGCGTCTGGCCCGCCCCGGCATCGAGTCCTCCCGACGCCTGGGTCGGCACCGGTACAAGATCGAGCGCTCGATCGCCTGGCTGGGCTCCTACCGCAGGTTGAACGTGCGCTGGGAGCGCAAGGCCTCCACTTTCCTGGCCATGCTCGGCATCGCCTGCATCCTCATCTGTTACAAGCACCTGGCCAAGCATGCTGATGGCTTTTGAGATGAGCTCTCTGTGCCCGTTGCGCCAGATTGTCCGGGCGAATTCCGGTCAGCACCGCCGCCGCAATGGCCGCAACCACCGCCAGGACTCCCGAGCAGATCTGGGCATCCGCGGCAAACGTGACCACCGCT
Source organism: Nocardiopsis sp. RV163 (assembly GCF_001029525.1). Taxonomy (NCBI): domain Bacteria; kingdom Bacillati; phylum Actinomycetota; class Actinomycetes; order Streptosporangiales; family Nocardiopsidaceae; genus Nocardiopsis; species Nocardiopsis sp. RV163. Next base: position 66,442 of record NZ_LEKI01000009.1, read on the forward strand.
GCGGTGGTACTGAGGCCCGCCGTAAGCATGCCGAGGGCCCAATGGAGCCCCCGCCAGAGTTTGGCGGCCTCGAACTGTCCTTGGGCAGAGAAAACAGCGCTCTCGTGGATTCGAACAGTCTCAACGCGGATCGCCTCGCGCTGTACGGCATCGGCAGGATCCGTCATGCCCATCCCTTCGTTCGCCCGGCTCCTCTGCACCACCAGGGGTGAGCGCGCCCTGTTTGATACTTTACCGGCGGCGACCGACGTACCACATCCGAGATCCCGCGCCCAGCCTGGACCAGGTCCAACACCTTGCGGCGGAACTCGGCGAGGCATCCATGACGTTCCACAGTGCCCACCTTGAAGGGCCAGATGGTTCCAGTGATGCGAAAATCCGACTCCGAAAAATACAGGACACACCAACTCCGGTATCGGTTCGACAGGGGTGTTTTTGTGCAGCACACTCACCTACACGGCCTTGGGTGTGATCATTAGCGTCTCGACAGCGCACATGATCACCCCGGGGCCGTCCTGGTGTCCGGAGAACAACGAAACCCGTGGCCAGGACAGAGTTCTGGCCACAGGCTGAGGTTAAACAACAAGCTAGACGCGCCCCAACCTGAACCAATCCCCAACAAAGAAAACAGAAATCTGCCTCTGACTTGAATCCCCAATGGGATACATACCATTTATTATTTCAAGCGTCCTGTAAACACACCGCAGAGCCTCCCTGAAGTTAGAACCAAACCAGAGATCCACCCCTTCGATAGCCAGGGCCACCTGCCCACCACCAAGGGAGTAAAAATCCCACAATCGATCTCTGAAAAGATTCCAGTTAGCCCCACCACCCTCCCAAATTCGCAATGACGAAAGCACCGCACCCGCATACTCCCTCTCAGAAGCCTCACCTTCGAGCTTCACTTCGGAGATCAAAAACCCCTCGCCCGAAAGCCTTTCCTTGATCACCTCACCCTGTCCAACACTGACCAAGTACGGCTCACTCCCCAGCCACGGAAAAATATTCTCTATATCAGTCCAGGGGACTACCACAGACGAGTAATGCCACCCTCCTTTGTGCAGTCGATCGGAATTTTTCACCAAAGACCACCTCCCGGCAACCAAATAGAGCTCTTCTCGGATCACAAGCAAGAGCAGTTGGGCTCTCTAACTTGCACAAAGTTTTCGTAATGCCTAGGAGAGTAATAAACCTCACCCCTGGCTCCATGCACCAACCGGCCATCCGGACGGCTCCCCCCAGCAGGGGTCGGGAAGACGTCGGTTTCCACATAATAACGCGCCGATTCTCTGGGGAGTCCTCCTCCAGCATAAATCCCTTGCCCAGACCTGCTCCCACCTTGGCGCACCCCAGAGGGGGGAGAGTAAGCGGTGTCCATGGAATGGATCACATTTTCGACATAAGGTTGTGCGTCCTCTTCAACCCCGCTCAAGTCCAGATGAGGACAGGTACTTGCATTGTGGTTGAGGACATCCAGCGGGCCTGCGCTCACGTGGAACGTGTGGACGCCCTGGACGGTCAGGTTATGGACCGTTGCGGCCTGCGTCCAGGCCTGGACCGCGGAGACCTGCACCCACGTGCCCGCCGAGGTCTGCAACCACATCCCCGGAGCCAGGTCGACCGCGTCGACCCACTGCTCCAGGTCGGGCACCCAGAACGGGTGCTCGTCGGTCGCGATGACCACGTCCCCCGCCGCTACCGGACCAGGGATACCCGACTGCTCGTCCTGTTCGGCTTCAGCCTCGGGTCCGGTGCCCTCAGCGGCTGCTTCGCGCTCGGTGGTCGGGTCAACCGTGATCTCCACCAGATGCTTGCTGCCCGACCCGATGATGGTGGCCAGCACCGTCCGCGCGGTTCGCTCGCCGGTCTCCGGGTCGGTCGCCAGCACCTCCTCACCGACATCGACCTCCTCAATCGGTTTGGTCGACCCGTCGGCCATCACCACCCGTGTTCCGGGCACGAAACTGTTACCGATCGGACACGCGAGGTTGTCGACCTTCTTGTTGGCGTCGATCAGGTCGTCGATACCGTCGATGAGGTCACCGCCGAGCTCGGCGATCCTGCGTCCCAGCTCCGCGGCCTTGCCCCACCGCAACCCGTACTTGACGGCGATCTTGCCCGCCAGGCCACCCACGAACATCGTGGCGATGTTCAGCGCCGTCTCGCCGCACGCACCCAGGTCACCGGTGGTGAAGCACTCGAGGCCAGCGGTGATCCCCAGCTCGTCCGCGACCAGTTTCGCCAGCCCGGTCGCGGCGGCGATCAGCTTCTGCTTGGCCTCTTCTTTCTCCCGTTGGGCGTCCAGATAGGCCTGCGAGGGGCCCTGCTGCCCTTGGTACGTCGTCCCCCCGCCCCGAGGCCGAGAGGACTTGCCCTGCGGGTTCCAGGTCCTGCCCGGCGTGTAGGTGACTCCACCACCGGGCTTCTTGGTGATGTACTGCTTACGGTCGTAGTCATACAGGCGAGTGCCGCCACCAGGTTTGCTGACCACCAGGTAGCCACCAGGGCCGCAGGAGTCGATGCAGTTCAGCATCAGCCCGTCGGGGTCGGTGAAGGTCACCGGATTGTTGTTGGCGTAGACGTAACCGTGCATCTGCTGGTGGTCGGTCACGTCCATCAGCGGATCCACCGAAATGAACCGGCCCAGCCCCGAATCGTAGGCACGCGCGCCCAACTGGGTCAGGCCGGTGGAGGCGTCGATCGTCCCGTCCACGAACCCGCGCTCGGAGGGCCACTCGCCTACGCTGCCCCGGTCGGTACCGAACACCGTCGTGTACCGGTGGGTCGTCTCGCCGGTGCGGGCGTTGACCGCCACCTGCCCGGTTCCGTGGCGGTCGGAGTGGATCCACGACAGGGTGCCGTCGTTGTTGCGCACCGCCACGGTCTCCCCCGCGAAGGAGTAGAACCGGGTGGCCTCCTTGAGCAGGCTCTGCCGGTCCAGGCGCAGCTCCATGCCCGGCAGGTACAGGGTGGAGGCGTCCGGGGCGTGGCGGATCAGGCGCTGGCCGTCGGCGTCGTAGACGTAGGAGGTCTGGGAGCCGTCCTCCTCGGTCACCTGGGCCAGGTTGCCCTCGGCGTCCCACTCCAGGTCCTGGTCACGTGAGGCGGTGGTGCGGCCGGTCATGTTCCCGGCCTCGTCGTAGGCGTAGGTCTCCAGCCGGTCGCCGCCGGGACCGGTCTGCTCAACCTTGGTCAGAGCCTGGGGACGCAGTCCGGTCGTGTCGCCGTGGGTGTAGGTGCGGGTGATGTCCCCGGTGGGACCGTGCTGGACCTCGGTGGTGCGGTTGCCCAGGGTGTCGTAGGTGTAGGCGTGCCAGTAGGGTGCGGCTCCGCCCAGGGCGTCGGCCGAGGGCTCGGCGGCGCAGGCCTGCTCGCCGGTGGCGTCGGGGGTCCACACGTCGGTCATGCGGCGCATGTGGTCGTAGGTGAAGCACTGCACGTCCGCCTGGAGGTGTTCGGCGGTGGGCTCGTCGCGCAGGTTGAGGATGTTGCCCGCGTCGTCGTAGGTGTAGTGCTGGTGCACCAGTGAGCCGGTGACTCCCTGTTCGGGAACCAGGGTGGTCTCCGACATACGACCGGTGGCCTGGTCGTAGTAACGGGTCAGGTAGGTGGCATGGGTGTCGGACGTACCGATGTCCATCGTGCGCTGGCGCAGCTCACCGGTGTTGTTATAAACGGTCGCTGCGACGTAGTCGGTGAACCCGGACATGTGGGTGGGCATGCCGAGGTTGTTGTAGGAGTAGGCCACCGATTCCGTTCCCAGGCCGCCGACGGCGGGCATCCTCTGGGACTGCACGGTGCCGTCGGGGTTGTAGGCGGTGCTGAACCGGTACCGTCCCGCGAGCCCCGGTTCGCTTGAGGGGATGAGGATCTCGCTGGACAGGGGCCGGTAGAACCGGTCGTAGCTCACCACCCGGGAGGTGTAGGCGCTGCCGTCCACATACCGGGTGGAGGAGGTCAGGTGCCCCTCGGCCAGGGTGTCGTAGACCCACTTCGCCCGCAGCGGTCCATCCGGTGCGTCGTCGTGCAGACCCACCTGGCGGCCGATGGCGTCGTAGGAGTGGGCGAGCGTCTGGCCGCGGGCGTCGGTGGTGCTCACCAGCTGGTCGAGCCGGTTGTAGGTCATCGTGGTGGTGCCCGCGATGGGATCCTCAGTCTGGACCAGGCGACCGCGCAGGTCGTAGGTGTAGGTCCAGGTGTTGCCCTCGGGATCGGTGACCGTGGCCAGTTCGTCGTTCTTGGCGTAGGTGTAGGCGATGGCGTCGTAGTCGCCCTCGGGGGTGGGGCCGTGGTGGGTGCGTACCTCGCTCAGGCGTCCCTGGGCGTCGGTGATGGAGGTGGTGGCCACGCCTCCCTCGGGCGGGGTGAGCAGGGTGCGGTCGGCGTGGTGTTCGGTGCTGGTGCGCCAGAGCGCCTCGCCGAAGCCGACGTGCAGGATGTCGGTGACGCGTCCGGCTCCGTCGTGGAGGGTTTCGGTCTGGCGGGGGATGTCGCCGTCATTGGCGACGACGAACAGGGTGTCGCTGGGCTCCTCGAGGTTGTAGTAGACCTCGCGTTCCTTGACCACTTGGCCGCGGGTGTCGTGGAAGGTGTCGGTGATCAGGCGGCCCCCGTCCTCGTCCGGACTCGGGGTCTGGGTTTGGCGCAGGCGCAGGAAGGCGTCGAAGATCTCGTAGCCGGTGGTGTACTCGGTCGAGGTGCGCAGGGTGTGCGTGACGACGGAGGTGGGCTCGTCCTGGCGGATGTGGTACTCGAACTTCGCGGTGGGGATGTCGTTGTCAGGATCGCGGTCGGGCAGCCACACGCTCGTGAGGCGGCCGAGCGGGTCGTAGGCCAGGTGCATGGTGCGGCCGTTGGCGTCGGTCTCGGCCACGGGCATGCCGCGCGCCGGGTCCACGACCGTGGTGGTGGTGTGTCCGAGCGGGTTGGTCTCGGTGACCGACTCCGGTAGTCCCACGGCGGTCTGGGTGTAGTCGGTGGTGGTCACCCCGCCGTTGGCGTTGGTTTCGGAGACGGTGTTGCCGAAGGAGTCGAACTCGGCTTCCTGCACCATCTGGTAGTCGGGCTGGCTGCCGGAGTAGGAGTCGAGCTTCTCCGTTCGAGTGGGCAGGCCGCGGGTCGGGGCGTCACCGTGGTCACCGCCGTCGTAGAGGACGAGTTCGTCGGTGACGACGTCTTCGGGGCGCTGCGGGGTCTGTCCGCAGTCCACGTCCAGGGTTTCGGTGCGTGAGACGAGGTTGAGGATCCAGGCGTCGTTGTTGCTGACGTAGGTGGTGTGGACGCAGGTCTCGTCACCGGCGACGTCGACGTCGCCGTGGTCGCGTGTGCGGGTGATGACGCCGTCGTTGTTGAGGGTGTGGTCCACCCGCGCGTGGCGCCAGGTGCCGTCGGCCAGGCGGGCGAAGCTGTCCACCCGCTCGGTGCGGATCATGTGCGCGGTCTGACTGCCCCAGTCGTGGGTGACCTCGGCGGTCTCACGCAGCCAGGGGGTGGTGATCTCCCGGGAGATCTCCCGGCCGCCCTCGCCGTCGCGGACGATGGTCTCCAGGAGGGTGCCGTTGAGCTCCTTGTGGTCGGTGTGCTCGACGCCGTGTGAGTCGGTGACGGAGACGTCCCTGGTGCCGCTCGGCTGTTTGTCGCCGTCCATGCCCTGGAAGTACAGGTACTCGGTCTCGGTCCGCTCCTCGGTGGCGTGGCCGGTGCGCACGATGACCCGGTCATAGCCGCGCCAGTCCGCCCAGGTGCGGTACTTGTCCTTGACCATGCCGTCGGCCTCGGTGTAGCGCCAGGCCGGGGTTCCCACGTAGTCGTAGCTCGTGGTCAGTGTCGGCTGGTCGGTGACCAGGTCGAGTTCATTGACCTCGGTGACGACGTACTTGTGGAACCAGTCGGTCAGCTCCACCCCGCCTTCGGGGGTCCACTTGACCGGATAGCAGCGCTTGGTGTTGCTGTGCGGTTGGGGAGTCTCGCCGTGCACGCACTCGGGTGCGGAGTAGGTGACGTCGAGCTGTCCGCCGGTCTCGGTGAAGATCTCGGTGACGCGCCAGCGCAGCATAGGCGCGATGTCGTCGGTGGGTGAGTCCACCCGGTTGGGCATCTGGGTGCCGCCGAAGGTGACCTTGGGCAGGGTCTCGGTACCGCCCACGTGACCGGTGTGCTCGATGGAGTCCAGCCACAGGGTCGGGCCGGTGCCGTCACCCGCTTCGGGGAAGGAGTGCTCCAGCGTCCAGGAGTCGACCTTGGTGTACTCGTCGCCGTTGTGGACCTGAGTGGTGACGGCGTCGAGTTTCCTGGTGGACCAGAAGGTGGGCGAGTGCTTGCCCGCGCAGGAGGCACCGGACTCGCAGTCCTGGTCCAGGGGGACGTCGGGCCAGTGCTCGGCGTTGTCGGAGGTGCGCTCGTCGGCAGCGCAGTCGAAGGAGTCGGTGACCAGGCAGCGTTCGGAGGTGGAGAAGGCCACGCGCGCCGGGGCGGTAGCGTACACGTCGTCGCTGCGCAGCCCGTACTCGATGCGCTCGATGTTGGCCGCGCGCACGTAGGGGGTGGCGGTGTTGGTGAGATTGCGGCCGTAGTGGTTGGTCTCGGCGTCGTAGTAGAACGTCATGACGTTGCCGTGCACATCCACGACGTGGTCGAGGTTCCACTTGTAGGCCTGCTGGCACCAGGATTCGGCGAAGGTGGAGTCGTAGCAGGGCTGCCCGGACTCTGCCGCGTAGACGGGCATGGTCTGCGCGGAGTCGGTCTCGGGGTCGCCGCTGGACCAGCCGGGCAGGCGGTTGCGGCCGAAGAAGTACTGGGTGCCGTCGGGGGTGGTGACCTTCCAGTACTCGCCCTCGTGCGCCCCGTTGGTGGCGCCGGTGAGCCTTTCGACCTTGGTCCCGTCGTCGTTGGAGAGCCGGTAGGTGCCATCGTCGTGCTTGATGAGCGCACCGGAGTGCCCGCTCATGGACAGGGTGACGTTGTCGGTGTTCCAGCACAGGTCACCGGTCTTGTGTCCGGAATCGGAGCAGGCGGCGTAGCGGCGCTCGATCGATCCCGGGGCGTAGGCGAACCCGTCGCCGATCCAGGAGGTCTGGTTGTTGGAGGTGGCCACGCGCCCGTCCACCCCGCCGGAGGAGTAGCTCAGCCCCATGGCGGGGACCAGCGTGCTGGGCGCGGGCGGGACGGACAGGTCGTAGGACCAGGAGAAGTCGCCCGCCTGGGTGTTGACGTTCCAGGTGGAGGAGGGCGAGAGCTTCGTGGCCCGGTAGTCGCCGTTGCCCCCGGAAGGGGCGGCGGTGACCGCGAACAGGGCTCCCTGGGCGGGCGCCGCTCCCACGACGGCGGACAGGCTCTGGTCCGACACGCTGTTGTCGAGGAGCTGGGGCGCATCGAAGGCGACCGTGTCCTCGGCCGGGCAGGAGTCGTCCAGGACGCAGGGGTCGAGCTCGACGACGTGCAGGCGTGAGGCGTAGTCGCCGCCGAACGCCGCGGCGAACTCGGAGTAGTCCACCTCCATCCGGACCGGTGCGAGAGTGGGCGAGTCGTCGGTGCGGGTGATGCTGACGAGCAGGCCGTGCACTCCGGCCGCTTCGGCGTCGGCCTGGTCCAGGACCTCCACTTGGACCGACTCGACGGGCTCGGGGGCGGAGAAGGCGTCCACCTCGGGCTCATCGGAGACGACGGGCTCTCGGCGCATCTCGTTGTGGTCGGGGGACGGGCTGCTGTCAGGTGAGGGTTGCGCGGCTTCCGGCGCCTCTTCTTCAGCTTCCTCAGCGGTGTCCGGATCGGGCTCCCGTGCCGGAGGTTCCCCGCTCGGCGGTTCCTCCGTCGAGGGCGTCTCCTCCGGAGCGGGAGTTTCCTCCGGTGCGGGAACTTCCTCCTCGGATGCGTCGTCCTCGGAAACCTGCGGTTCCCACTCCTGCCAGTGCTCGGGGATCTCCCAGTCGGCGAGGTCCTCCCCCGCCACGGCCGTGACCGTGACCGGAGACTGCTCCTGTGCTCCGAACGTCCGCGCCTGTTCCCCGCCCAGGTCCACATCGGTGGCCGAGGCCTCTGGCCAGTCGACCTCCTGAGGAGCGGTCACGGCCGCCTCAGCGACGGCGTCGCTTCCGCCGAGGGGGTCGGCGGCCAGGTCCCGCCCCTCGACGGAGGGCAGGTCCTCAACCTCCGGGCGCGGGTTGTAGGCCGTGGCGGACGCGGGGAGGGCGTTGAGCAGTCCGGCCACGAGGACGAGGCCGACCGAGTAGGTGATGCCGCGGCGGATCGGGCCGGGACGGGTGGGGGTGTCACTGCGCGGGGTCACAGC